>JAQGHZ010000289.1 GCA_028291485.1 Rubritepida sp.
AGCGACACCTATCGCTGGAACAGCGGCTCCACCTACGTGCAGAACCCGCCCTACTTCGAGGGCATGACCATGGAGGTGAAGCCGCTCGCCTCCATCAAGGGCGCGCGCGTGCTCGGCCTGCTCGGCGACAGCATCACGACCGACCACATCTCGCCCGCGGGCAACATCCGCAAGACGAGCCCGGCCGGCGAATACCTGCTCGACCATCAGGTCCGTCCGCTGGACTTCAACAGCTACGGCGCCCGCCGCGGCAACCACCAGGTCATGATGCGCGGCACCTTCGCCAATATCCGCATCAAGAACGAGATGGTCCCCGGCATCGAGGGCGGCGTCAGCAAGCACTACCCCTCGGGCGACGTGGCACCGATCTACGACGTCGCCATGCGCTACAAGGCCGAGGGCGTGCCGCTGGTCGTCTTCGGCGGCAAGGAATACGGCACCGGCTCCTCGCGCGACTGGGCGGCCAAGGGCACCTTCCTGCTGGGCGTGAAGGCGGTCATCGCCGAGAGCTTCGAGCGCATCCACCGCTCCAATCTCGTGGGCATGGGCGTGCTGCCGCTGGTCTTCAAGGAAGGCGAGAGCCGCGCCTCGCTGTCGCTCCGCGGCGACGAGACGGTCGACATCCTCGGCGTCGAGGAGCTGAAGGCGCGCATGAGGCTGGAGATGGTCATCACGCGGGCCGACGGCCACGTGCTGAAGACCGAGGTGCTGTGCCGCGTCGATACGGCCGACGAGGTCGAGTACTACCGCAACGGCGGCATCCTGCATTACGTGCTGCGCGGGATGGCCAAGGCAGCCTGACGTGACGGGGATGCGATCCGCTGCCGGGCTCCTCGTCGCACTGCTTCTCGCAGGCTGCGAGGCGGGGCGCGAGCGGGTCGCCAACCCGGCGGCGATCGACGTCGCCTTCCAATGGACGGCCGCCGACCGATGCTCGCCGCGGTCGCCGGCCCTCACCATCCGGAACCTGCCACCGGGCACCGCCCGGGTCGCGATCCGGCTGACCGATCTGAACATGCCGACCTTTTCGCAGAGCGGCGACGTGTTCGTGCCGCCCACAGGTCAGGTCGCGCCGGGCACCCTGCCCAATTATACCGGCCCGTGCCCGCCCGCCGGAGAGCGGCATTCCTTCCGCTTCACCGTCGAGGCCGTGGACGCTTCCGACCGCATCATCGGGACCGGCCAGGCGACCCGCATGTTTCCGCCCGAATAAGGGCGGTCAGCGGGCCGGCGGCGGGACCGGCACGCCGCTGCCCGCGCGATAGGGGTAGCGGGAAAAAATCGCACCGATGAAGGTGTCGATCCGATCCTGCTGATAGACGAGGTCTCGGTCGGTGATCGGCGCCATCGCCACACCCTCCCAGACCAGCGCGCCGCGCCGGCGGTCCACGAGATCGACGTTGATCGTCCCCTCGGTGTACTGGTCCACGAAGGGGCCGCTGCCGAAGGTGTAGCCCGGCCAGACGCCGTAGCCGCGATAGCCGTAATAGTTCAGGGGCGTTGCGAAGGTCGGGCCGCCCGAGACGTCGAGCCGCTCGCGGAAGCGGCCGTGGAAGTTCACCAGCAGGTCGGGATTGGGCGCGAGGACGTAGCCGCGCGCCGTCATCTCCCGCTCCACGGCGACCTTGATCCGGTCCGTGGTGAGCGTGGTGTAGCCCGAGCGGTCGGTGCCGAGCGGGCTCACCCAGCCGAAGGTGCGGTACCGCGCGAATTCGGCGTTGCGATCATAGTCCACACGCACGTCGGGACCGACGGCGCAGGCGGCAAGCGCCCCGAAGAGCATCAGGGCGAACGGGCGGCGCAGCATGGGTGTCTCCTTCCGATCGACGGTCACGCTGTCAGGAGGATGTCGCAAATTTCTCCGGAGGTCTTGCAGTGTTACCTCGCCGCCACCGTCGCGCGAAACCCGGACTGCGCGACGTGGCCCACCTCACCATCGGCAGCCTGATCTTCGATGAGCTCGACCAGGTGGACCTGACAGGGCCGCACGAGGTGCGGATCCTGCCCGACGCCACGCTGGGCGAGGCGCCGCAGCTCGACGTGCTGCATATCCCGGGCGGTTTCGGCGTGGACGCGCAGATGGCCGATCCGGTGATCGTCAAATGGGTGCGCCGTCAGGCCGAGGGCGCGCAGGCGGTCTTCACGGGCGCGCTGCTGCCGGGCGCCACGGGCCTGTTGCGCGGCTGCCGCGCCTCGCGACCGAGCCAGGCCCAGAGCAGCAGGCAGGGCATCGAGACCAGGGCGAAGACCACCGCGATGGTGACGGCCTGCGGCAGGACGGGCTTATGGCAGGGTCGCGCCCGACGCGGCTCGGTCACGAAAAAGGGGGCCTCGCGGCCCCCTCTCTCGACATCGGCACTGTCGGGAAAAGACTACTCCCGCGTCGCGGCGCCCAGCTCGGCCACCAGCTCGTCCTCGAGCGTGATGTCCTCCTCGCGGGCGATCTCCTCGCCGCGAGCCTGCCTCTCGGCCTCTTCGGGGCTGCGGGCCACGTTGACGACCACCGGCAGCATCACCTCGGGGTGCAGCTCCACGCGGACGGTGGTGAGGCCCAGCGTCTTGATCGGCTCATCCAACAGCACCTGCGAACGGTTCACCGTCAGACCCGCCGCCGTGCAGCCGTCGGCGATGTCACGCGCGGACACCGAACCGTAGAGCCCGCCGCTCTCGCCCGCGGAACGGATCAGGACCACGGAGAGCCCCTCCATCCGCTCGGCCACGCGCTCGGCCTCCGCGCGACGCTTGAGGTTCTGAGCCTCCAGCTGGACGCGGTCCTGCTCGAACTTCTCGAGGTTGGACTTGGTGGCGCGGATCGCCTTGCCGCCGGGGAGCAGGTAGTTGCGCGCGTAGCCCGGCTTGACCTTAACGAGCTCGCCCATCTGGCCGAGCTTGTCCACGCGCTGCATCAGGATGAGTTCAATCATGATTAGCCTCGGATCTCAGGTTTGGGGCGGCATCGAGGGCCGCCGATATTGGTCGAGAAGGCCCACGCCGACCATCAGCGGAGCCATGATCTGGAGAAACAGGAGCATCAGCACATAGAAGCCGGCCAGGAAGGCCACCCGGCCCGCCCGCCCGCGCAGCCGGCGATGCACGCCGACGACGCCCAGCAGGAAGACCGGCACCAGCAGGATCAGCAGCGACGACAGTGCCACCGCGCCCCCGAAGGCCAGCCAGGCGGCCAGTGCGATCGC
>JAQGHZ010000014.1 GCA_028291485.1 Rubritepida sp.
GATCCCATCCCGAACTCGGCCGTGAAACACTCCTGCGCCTATGGTACTGCCGCTCAAGCGGCGGGAGAGTCGGTCAGCGCCAGGCCACCCAACCGAAAGTGACAAACCCAAGGGCATACTAATCCCTTACCCTTCCACCGCGGGGTGGAGCAGCCCGGTAGCTCGTCAGGCTCATAACCTGAAGGTCACAGGTTCAAATCCTGTCCCCGCATCCCCTTTAGCCGAACTCAAAAGCCCGCCGGATCCTTCCGGCGGGCTTTCTGCGTCCAGGGCCGCCGCAAGAGGGCCCTGAACGCCAGCGGCGCGCAGCATCGACGTCAGGTGGCCCGTAAGTTCCAGACGGTCCGCGTGGACTTCCACCCTCGCAATCAAAGCGCGCAGCGCCTCCCGGATCTCCGGCGAGGCGCTCTGCTGCATGGCATCGCGCAAGCTCGTCACACGGGCTCGGTAAACCTCCGACAGGTTCGGCAGGAAGAGCGGGGCAGGGGCCATCGCCTCGCCGGTGGCGATCTCCCTGCGCAACTCAGTCTGCCGCGCCTCCAACTCCTCCAGCCGTTCCCGCAGACCTGTCGTGCGAAAGCCGTCGGCGAGCGCCTCCATCAGCCCCGTGAGCTTGCGCTCCACCTGGGCCAACTCACGCCGCCTGGCGGTCAGCGCCCCAGAGCGGCTGCCGGACAGACGATTCCATTCCGCGGAGAACTCCCCCACGAAGGCCGCCACCAGTTCCGGCTGCATGAGTTCGCTCCCGAGGGCTTCCAGGATCCGATCCTCGAGCGTGCCGCGGCGGACACTCCGCCGATTTCCGCAGGGGCCATCGGCCGTCGCGACACGGCAGGCGAGATAATCCCGGCCCACCGACTGCAGCGCGGTCCCGCAGGAACCGCAAACCGCCAGGCCGGTCAGAAGATGCGTCGGGCGCCTCTGCTCCCAGAAGCGCCTTTACGGCCGTTTGTCGCTCGTTCCCTCATCGAGGACGGCGCGCTGGGCCTCGAGGCGCTGCTGCACCCGGTCCCAGAGCGATTGTTCGATGATGCGGAGCTCTGGCACCTGCTCACGGACGACCTCAGAAGGCGCGTTGGCACGCGCAACGCGCTGGCCCGTCCCAGGGTCCTTGAGCCAGCGGCGCTGGTTCCACACCAGTTCGCCGATGTAGAGGCGGTTCCGCAGGATCCCCGTCTCCCTGGCGGCCTGTCCACGGAGGATGCCGGCCTGCCAGATGCCGCCGCGCGGGCCTGGGATCTTGTTGCGGTTGAGGGCGGCCGCGATGGATTTCGGGCCCTCGCCCGCGGCAAAGGCCTCGAAAACCCGTCGCACGGTGGCCGCCTGCTCGGGATCGATCTCGCGCAGGCCCCGCTCGGCGTCCCCGTTGCGGGTGACCGGCCCCCGGATGACCTGGTAGCCATAGCAAAGCCCCCGCCGCTGCGGCCAGCGCGAACCCGCCCCTCAAGGCCGCGGCGGGTCTTGTCGGGGAGGTCCTTGAGATAGAGCGCCCCCATCGTGCCCTTGAGGCCGACATGCAATTCACTGTTCTCGCCCTCCGAGAGGGTGATGATCCGAACCCCCGCAAAGAGCGCCGCCTTGTGAAAGCCCGCGACATGCTCCTGGTCACGGCTGAACCGGTCCAGGCTCTCCGACAGCGCGATATCGATCTGGCCTGACCGCATCGCTGACAGGAGGGACTGATAGCCTGGGCGCAAGGTCGTCGAACCCGAGAGGGCGTAATCGGTGAAGGTCTCGGCGATCTCCCAGCCCTCACGCTCGGCCCGGGCGCGACAAATCCGTACCTGGTCCTCAATCGAAGCGTCGCGCTGATTTTCGGAGGAAAACCGCGCGTAAATCCCGACACGCAGCGGGCGAGGGGAGAGGGAAGGGCGCATGTCCCTGCGGCCCATCACCGGACACCGCCCGAAGGACGACGAGCCCCACCAGGGCCAGGACCGCCAGGAACAGGCCCAGGGGGAGAGCCACACGTCCTTCCTCGTCGGCCAGCCTGAACGACCGATGCGCCTCGGCACGGGCCAGCGCGCGGACCACCGCCAGAAGAGTGTTCTCCGCTTTGATGGAAGCTTGTGGAGTAGTTGAGGAGATCGAGATTGGCGGGCTTAGTGGCTTTTTCTATAGCGTGGAGGCGCCGATCAAGTGGTTATCCTGCCAGGTCTCGTAGAACCAGCTCATGGATGAAGCCGCTCCGCTTGCCGTGCCGGCGCCCGGCATTCCCACGCAATCGAGCCTTGGCTCATCCGCCACCTCCAATCTCCGCCCAGGTCTCCAGCATCTGCGTGACGGCCTTTCGGACGGCTTGATATCCCAGGAGCATCCGCCGGGCGTCGGCCTCGGCGCGGTGACGGACGCCATCCGCTGCGGCGAGGAGCGTGTCCGGATCATGGGCCTGGACACGCCGGAGCTGTCGGCGCGCTGCCCGCGAGAGGAGCGCCTGGCGCGAGCCGCGACGGCCCGCATGTCGGATCTCATCGCGGACGGCGTGACGCTCCAGCCGCACGGACGGGATCGCTATCACAGGCTACTGGCTGTGGTGCGGGATCGGCAGGGCAGAGACGTGGCGCAGGTGATGATCCGCGAGGGCACGCGCGCTCCAATGCGGGCGGCCGGCGGGACGGGTGGTGCTCGCCGTCAGAATAGCGAAGCACCAGCGCTTCTCAAACACGCTCTCAGCGATTGCGGCCGGGGCTGAGGCCTGAATTGCCTGGCCCCGCATTCGGCGTCGCGCCCGGTGCCGCGCGTGCCGTGGAGCCAGAGGGATCAGAGGCCGACTGCCCGCTGGGGCCGCTGGCTGTGGCGCGGGCCCCAGGTCCTGTGGAGAAAGTGGATGTCCTGCCACCGCTGCCCGTCGTGGAGGCGGATGAGCCGCCTCCTGTCAGCCCTCCGGCGTTGCCTGAGCCTGATGAGGTGACGCCGCCCCCCGCCGTCGCTCCACCGCCCGTGGTGGCGGTGACGCCGGAGCCTGCATTGGCCGTGCCAGCGGAGGTCGCGGATGCAGCGCCACCTGTGCCCGTCGTCGCCGCAGTGCTGGAAGCCGAGCCGCCGGCCGAGGTGTTGCCGCGCCCGCCATCCGCCTGCCGGCCGGTCGCCCGGGCGCTGGTGTCGGTCCCGCTGGTGGCGGCAGACCCGGTGGCCGCGCCGGTCGTGCTGCTCTCGGCCTGACGCAGGCCAGTGCCGCCATCCGACTGGCGTCCGGCGGCGCGGGCGTCGACGCTCGTCGACCCATCAGGGGCGGTGGTGGTCTCGACCCGGCGCATGCCGGTTCCGCCATCGGGCAGGTGGCCCGATTGCTGCGTGCGCTCCGTCGTCGGACCCGATTGTGCTGCGACTGGGCTGTTCAGCAGCACCGGCGCCAGGATGGCGACGGAGCTCAAAAGCAAATGACGGGGGATCATGGCGTGTTTCCTTCCAACTTCTTCTTTGTGACGGGTGTTCGCCGGGCCTTCAGGGTCCGGCGGGAGGGCGAGTGACGCAGTTCGGCCCCGAGCTTGATTCTGCCCAAGTGTGGGTGCCGGGCGTTGTGGCCGTGCCGGGGCCCACCGATACCGATGGACCGTGGGGGCCGACGGAGGTGGAGCCACTGAGGGTGCCATCGGGACCCACGATGATGGAGGTACCGGGTGCCGTCGTGGTGCCGGCGCCTGACGGCGCGACGTAACACTCATTGCCCGGCGTGGAACTCGATGAGGATGAAGCGGACGCCGAGGAGCCGGGACCCGTCGCGGTCGCGCTGCTGCTGGATTGTCCCGCGGCCTGATCGGCCATGAACGAAGTGCCGAGCGCGAGGAGCAGCGTCATGGAAAGGCGCATGGGTGCAATCCTCCAAACTGGCCTGAAGTGACCGGGCCGCAGATGCGGCCCGGTCTGCGACTTCAGCGGTTACGGCCCGGCGCGTTGCCGGAGTGGCCAGGGTCCGACTGCCTATTGTTCGGCTCAGCCGGGCGCGTCGACGGGTCCGCTGGCCTGTGGGCCGGATCCGGCGAGCGGGAGGCCGTGGAGCCCAACCCCATTGTGGAGGAGGATCCGGCGCCCGAGCCGCTTGCGCCGGCCACCGAGCCACCCGTGCCCAGGGACGTGCCGCCGCCCTGGCCCGCCGACGTCGAGCCGAGACCCAGCGTCGAGGCGGAACCCGAGCTGATGCCGCCGGAGGCGGACCCGCCGGTGCCGAGGGACGTCGAGGGACCGGAGGCGCCTCCTGCCGAGGTCGAACCCAGGCCCAGGGTGGAAGCGGAGCCCGCGCCAGCGCCTGTGCCAGCGGCCGAGCCGCCGGTGCCCAGTGAGGTGGCCGGGCCGCCAGGACCGGTCGAGGTGGAGCCAAGCCCCAGCGTCGAGCCTGAGCCGGTCCCGGCCGAGCCCGCGGACGAACCCCCGGTGCCGACCGATGACGAGGTCTGCGCGATTCCGGCGAGCGAGCTACCGGCTAAAAGAGCTACGACCAGACCTGCTGTTCTGATTTTGATCATGAAGGCGTTTCTCCTTGGATCGAGGAGCGCAAAACGCACTCCCCATTCGCAATGAACGCCGGACACGCGGTATCGTTGCCGAATCTGGACGGTTCTTTACTGTGACATTGCTTGCAATGTTCGACCTCTGATTTGTCCGGTCGGGAATTTGGCCCATGGGTGATTCGGCGGAGTGGTACTGGCGGCCGAAGGCTTGGTGGAGATCGTGCCGCAGCGCGGCGCCGTGGTGACGCGGCCGTCGCCCGAGGATGTACGCGACCTGACCGTGGTGCTGGCCCGGCTCGAAGGACTCGCGGGCGAGTTGGCCTGCACCGGCCAGGATGCAGAGGTCGCCGACGATGTGGCGGTGCTGCATGCGCAGATGGAGCGCGCCTTCGCCGCCGGCGACCGGCGCACCTATTTCCGGCTCAATCTGCGCATCCACGAACGGGATCATGGAGGCCGCCGCCAATCCGCATCTGGCCGCGACTGGCGCGCCTATACCGGACGGCTGCGCGCATCCGGTACCTGAGCAACATGACGAAGGCGGACTGGCGCCGTTCCATGACCGAGCACGAGGCGATCCTCGCGTCCCTTGAAGCGCGCGACGGCCCCTGCCTCGGCCGCATCCTGGAGGCGCATGTCGCCGCGACCTGGCAGACCGTCCCCGCGGCAATCGGTGAAGAAGGGGCGACCAGCCCCTTGTCAGCGCGCGCCAAGGCGGCAGGCTAGGGGGTGATCAGCGGTCAACGCAAAGCGATGCTTCCCTAGATCTTCGATCCCGGTGCGCGACGCCGCATCCGATGGCGAGAGCATATTCCAAAGGAGAGCGGTTATGAGGCGAGCGGTTATGGGACGTTGTACGTTGTTGGCTCTGGGGCTCGCGATCGGTTCGATCGCCAGCGCACAGGCCGCGTCAACCCTGGAGACGGTGCGGGCGCGGGGCGCCGTGATCTGCGGCGTCAACCAGGGCGTCGCGGGCTTCTCCGCCCCCGATAGCCGGGGCGAGTATCGCGGTCTGGACGTGGATTACTGCCGTGCCCTGGCTGCGGCTGTGCTGGGCGATGCGGCGAAGGTGCGCTTCGTTCCGACCTCCTCGCAGAACCGCTTCACCATGCTCCAAAGCGGCGAGATCGATGTGCTGGCGCGCAATGCGACGCAGACTCTGATGCGCGACACCGCGCTGGGCCTGAACATGGCGGGGGTGAATTTCTACGACGGCCAGGGCTTCCTGGTGCGCCGCAACTCCGGCGTGACCTCGGCCCGCCAGCTGGACGGCGCCACGGTCTGCACCCAGCCGGGCACCACGAGCGAGCTGAACCTGGCCGACTACTTCCGCGCCAACAACATGCGGCTCAATGTCGTGCTGATCGAACGCCCCGATGAATTCGTGGCCGCCTACAATTCCGGCCGTTGCGATGCGATGACGCAGGATTCAAGCCAGTTGGCGTCCTATCGCGTGACTGCCCTGTCCGATCCCGACAACCATATCATCCTGCCGGAACGGATCAGCAAGGAACCGCTCGGGCCCATGGTGCGGCATGGCGACGACCAGTGGTTCGACATCGTGAAATGGGTCCTGACCGGGCTGATCGATGCCGAGGAGCAGGGGATCACCCAGGCCAATATCGATGCCAAGCTGCGCGACCCGAACCCGACGGTGCAGCGCATGCTGGGTGTCACCCCCGGCTATGGCCGCGCGCTCGGGCTCGACGAGGCCTGGTTGGTCAATGCGATCCGGGCTGTCGGCAATTACGGCGAAAGCTTCGAGCGCAACCTCGGCAGCGGCAGCCCGATCGGCCTGCCCCGCGGGCTGAACGACCTGTGGACCCGCGGCGGGCTGATGTACGCGCTGCCGCTGCGCTGATACGAGATTGGAGCCCCCGGCGTTACGCCGAGGGCTCCGTCGCCGGTTCGTCACCAATTTGCGTCAGCGCGACACAAAGAGGGTTCGTCGAAGATAGACCTGACCTGGATACCCGATGTTCTCGTCAGCTTCTCTATATATCAAGGTGGCCTCGCATAAACTCGCGTTTTATCATTTGATGCCAGAAGTGTAACAAATGATAGTATTCTAATTTCATACGCATCAACGAAACTATACTTGAGAACGGTGGTTTTCCCTGATTGAGAGGCGTCGGGCGCCGCTTGGTCGAGGAGCACACAATGGAAGACGATGTCGAAAAGCTGCTCATCGAGCAGCTGAAAGATGCCTTCAGCGCCGAAAAACAGGCGCTTCGCTGCATGCAGCAGTCCGCGCGTATGGCCAGTTCGCCACTGCTGAAGATGGCCATCGAGACGCACATCGAGGAAACGAAGGATCAGATCGGCCGCCTCGACGAGATCTTCCAGGCGATGAACACGAAGCCGGGACGCAAGCTCTGTCTCGCGATGAAGGGCCTCGTGGATGAAGCCGCCGCGGAGGCCGGCGAGCATGAGAGCGGACCGGTCCTGGATCTCGTGATCACCGCCTCCATGCAGCGCATCGAGCATTATGAGATCTCCGCCTACGGCACGATGGTCATGACGGCGGAGGCGCTGGAGTTGCAGCCGGTGACGAAGGTGCTCCAGCAGACCCTGGCCGAGGAGCAGCAGACCGAGGCCAAGCTCGCCCAGATGGCCAAAACGGAACTGATGACCTCCGCCCTCGAGGATGATGGCGAGGAGGACCCGGATCAGTCCTCCTCCTCAAGACCCGCCTCGTCCAAGCGCGCGCCGTCCAAGGCCCGCTCCGCCAAGCAATCGGCCGCCAAGCCTTCGGCCGCCAAACCTTCGAGCGCCAAACCTTCGAGCGCCAAACCTTCGAGCGCCAAGTCCGCGTCGGCGACGCCGGCGCCCGGTAAGCCGGGCCCGAAGACGGGCTCCTCCTCTTCCCGGCCTGCGGCCCGCCGGGCGCGCTGAGCGCCTGTTCACTTCCCCCAGGAGTCTCCCATGTTCCAGCGCATCAACAAGCTCCAGGTGGATCTTCCGCCGCCCACTCGCCCCGACCCCAATGCGGGCGCGGCCCTGCAGGAGTTGCTCGGCGGCAAGTACGGTGAGATGTCCACCCTGGGGAACTACCTGTTCCAGAGCTTCAACTTTCGCAGCAAGAGCAAGCTCAAGCCCTTCTACAGCCTCGTCGCGGCCATCACCGCCGAGGAGCTGGGCCATGTGGAACTGGTGAGCAACGGCATCGCCATGCTCAACAACGGTCCCGACACCGATCTCGACGAGATGGATGGCGGCGACATCTCCGGCGCGCCCTTCGAGGCGATGAAGGACATCCGATCCTTCTCGAGCTTCGCGTCTCATGGCGGCGGGGCCGTGCCGGTCAACGGCAACTCCATGTCATGGAACGTCGACATGGTGACCACCACGGGCAACGTCATTTTCGACCTGCTGCACAATTTCCATCTCGAATGCGGTGCTCGGTTGCACAAGCTGCGGGTCTACGAGACGCTGGCGGATCCCACGGGCCGCGAGGTCTGCGGCTACCTGCTCGTTCGCGGCTCGGTGCATGCGCATGCCTATGCGCTCGCCATCAAGAATCTGACCGGTGTCGCCATCGAGCAGATGCTGCCGGTCCCCAATATTCCGCTGGGCAACATTCCCGAGTGCCAGAAGTACCTGGCGGAGGGATCGCACCGCCGCCTCTACACCTTCAGCCCGGCCGACTACACGGAGATGGCGGGCATCTGGGGCAATGGCGAGATGGCCCTGCCAACCGATCCGCCGGGCGAGCTCGAAGTGGTTCAGGGCCTGCCGGAAGGCGGGAAGATCCACGACCTGACCGGCATGCCCTCGGCCTTCACGCCGGACTACGCGCCCGAGGAGATGCTCGAGATCGCCAACAAGCTCTACCAAGCATCGCGCTGAGAGGAGGAAGCTCATGCCGGAAAGCATCCAGGACATCTACGTGACAGGCCTCGTGAACGCGCGCGCGGTCGAGACCCAGGCCATCCAGCTCCTGTCGCGGCAGGTGGAGCGGCTGGAGAACTATCCCGAGATGGAGGCCGTCCTGCGCCGGCACATCGCGGAGAGCGAGGCCCAGCGAGACCGGCTCGACCATCTCCTCGAGGAGCTCGGCACGTCGAACTCCACTGTGAAGGACATGGTAACTAGCCTTATGGCGAACATGGCGGCGATAGGCCATGCGGTGGCGCCGGACGAGGTGATCAAGAACTCCCTCGCGAACTATGCCTTCGAGCACTACGAGATCGCGACCTACAACTCCCTTCTGACCCTGGCCGAGCTGGCGGGGCATGCGTCGGCGCCCTCGGCGCTGAAGCAGTCGCTGTCAGAGGAGGAGCGCATGGCGCAGTGGTGCGCCGACCATCTGGACGCCACCACGCGCCGCTACGTCCAGCTCCGCGTCAGCGGCGAGAAGGCCGGCGTCTGACCCTACCGCGGCGCGCTACGGCGCGCCGCGAATCCCTGTCCCGAGAGCCCACGGACCGCGGCGACCTGGCCGAGACGCAGGAAGCGCTCTCCGTCTGCGCGGCCGATCGGACCACAGGGGCAATGGCGCTCATTGTCCCACCCCGAATAATCCATCACCGGATAGACGCAGGCGCCCTGCAGGACGATGCCGTCCTCCGCGGCAGCGGTGAGCTCCTCGCGTACGTAGTCGAGCCACGCGTCGCCGCGCGGTTCCTCGGCGCCCGTCTCGGCGAGCGCCATGGGCAGACGGAATCGCGAGTCCACATCCGATAGGAGATGGCGCAGGGTCCGGTAGCGTGGATCGCCGGCCGGAAGCTGCTCGGCGCCCTCGAACCACTGGTTGTGCGGATAGTGGTTGAGGCCGAGGATGTCGACTGCCGTCCGGTCCTCGCGCAGGATCATCTCGATGGCCTCGAACGATCCTTCCATGAGCATGCGAGCGCGCTGCGCCGCCTCTGGCGTCCCGTCGCGAGGAAGCACCCAGATCAGCGGTTCGGCCAGCATGATCGGCTCGTGGAAACCTGCCTCGCGCAAGGCCCGGGTGGCGGCCAGATGGGCACGGACGAGCTGACGCTTCAGCGCGCCACCCTGGTCCTCCAGGTAGGGCTCGAAATGGCCCTTCTCGCCGCCGGCCCAGGCCCAGAAGGAGATCTCGTTCACCGGAATCCAGCCTGCCACGGGCACGCCTTCGGTGCGGATCCAGCGAGCCGCCGCGACGGCGAAGCGGGCCAGCCGCTCGGGCCAGTCAGCGGCCATGACATCCATGCCGTCCGGCACGCCCCAATGGCAGATGTCCCAGATCACCTCCGCGCCGGCGGCGCGGGCGCCCGCCAGCTGGCCTCGGGCGGAGCTCCAGTCGTACTGCCCCGGCACCTGTTCGATGAGGTGCCAGCGGAGAGCGTCTCGCGCGGTGCGGATGCCTATCGAGCGCAGCAACGCGTAGTCGGCGATCGCGCGCTCGTCATGGAGGCTGGTGGCGATGGAATCGATCCGGACGCCATCACGCCGTCGATGAGAGGCCCCTTCGAAGCCTCCCCAGACGAAGCTGCGGAACGGCATGCCGTCAGTCCGCGGCCACGGCCATGCGGCGGTCGAGCAGGCGCCGCGCCGTTGCGAGCGCCTGGCCCACCACCTGATCCATGTTGAGATAGCGGTAGGTGCCGAGGCGGCCGAGGAAGGTCACGCCCGTTTCGGCATCCGCCGCTGCCTCGTAACGCTTGAAAAGCGCCTGGTTCGCGGGGTTGGGCACGGGATAGTAGGGATCGCCCTCGGCCGAGGAGGTCTCGCGGCAGACGCTGGTGTGACGATGGGTCTGGCCCGTCAGATGCTTGAACTCGGTGCAGCGCGTGAAGGGCGTGTCCAGCTCGGGGAAGTTGATCGTGGCCACCGGCTGCGCGAACTCCACCGGCAGCGTCTCGTGCTCGAAGCGAAGCGAGCGGTAGGGAAGCGGGCCGAAGCGATGGCCGAAATACTCGTCCACCGGTCCCGTGAAGACCATGTGGCCGAAGCGCCCCGCCGGCACCTCCCGGTAGGAGGTGCCGGTCATCACCGTGATGTTGTCGTGGTCGAGCATGTTCTCGAACATGCGCGTATAGCCGTGGAGCGGCATGCACTGGTGCCGGTCCTGGAAATAGCGGTCGTCGTCGCAGGTGCGGGTCGGAACGCGCGCGGTCACGGAGCGGTCCAGCTCGGACGGATCGACGCCCCATTGCTTGAGCGTGTAGCCGCGGAAGAACATCTCGTAGAGGACGGGCCCCACCGAGGAGATCACGAAGTCGCGGGCCGAGCGGATGTTCTCGGTCGGCTGTGCGAGCTGCTCGAGGAAGCCGCGCGCCTCCTCCTCGGTGCGCAGCGACGTACGGAAGACGCGGTTGAGCGTCGTCCGGTTGATCGGCATTGGCACCAGCCCCGCCTTGACCTGCGCCAGGACGCGGTGCTCGTAGGGGTGCCATTCAGTGAAGCGCGAGAGATAGGCCAGGACCTCGTCGCTGTTGGTGTGGAAAATATGCGGGCCGTAGCGATGGATGAGCAGGCCGGCCGCGTCGTACTCGTCATAGGCATTGCCGGCGATGTGCGGCCGCCTATCCACCACCAGCACCTTCGAGCCGGAGGAGGCCAGCCGTTCCGCCACGACAGCGCCGGCGAAGCCTGCGCCGACGACCAAGTGGTCGGCGATCGGGGCGGGCCGCGCATGCAGGGCAGGGAGCGCCATCACCTGGCCGTGCTCCTCGGCCTCGAGCAGCGACGACATCCGGACCGCGATCGCATCCCACGAACTGGCCGCGAGAAGATCGTCCACCGCCGCGAAATCGGAGCTGTCCCCGCGTGCCATGGCCAGCTCGGCGGCCGCGACGAAGCCCTCCGCGTCCTCGGCGATGGCGACAGCCTCGATCCCCTCGAAGCGCCGCAGCACGTCGGAAACCGGTGTCGAGATCACGCGGCATCCGCCGGCGAGGTATTCCGGTGCCTTGGTCGGGCTGATGAAGCGTGTCGCCTCGTTGAGGGCGAAGGGCATCAGGGCTACGTCCCAATGCGCCAGGTAGCG
>JAQGHZ010000022.1 GCA_028291485.1 Rubritepida sp.
GCGATGAACGAGGACCGGCGGTTCGGTGCCGCTCATCGCTTCCACCATCCACCACGGCGGGGCGCGGCCGCGGCCGCTTCCTCCACCGTCTTGGGCTGGATGGCCGGACCGATCACGACCTCGGCCAACGGCTCGGGCTTCGGCGGCGCGGCGCCACCGACCGGCTCGGGGACGGGGGCGGGCTTCGCTGGCTTGGCCGCAACCGGCTCAGCGGCCACGGGCTCAGCGATTACGGGCTCAGCGATTACCGGCTCTGGGGCGACGGCGTCTGCGGCAACCGGCTCGGCTGCCGCGACCGGCTCCGCCATCGCGACGGGCGCGGCCTCGATCGCCTCGACCTTGGGCACCGCCTCGGCAGCCGGCGCAGGGGACGGCTCCACCGGCGCCACCACGACGGGGCGCGGGACGAGCGCGGCTTCGGCGGCGGCCTCGGCCGCCTCCATGGCCGCGATCAGGCTGTCCGACGTATTGGCATAGGGATCGGCGGGCGTCGGACCGGCATAGCCGACCGGCGCCTGGACGGCAGGCGCTTCAGGTGCCTGCTCGGTCGCGGGGCCTTCCCCCTCGCGCCGGCGGCGGCCACCGCGACGGCCGCGGCGACGGCGCGCCGACTCGTCGCTCTCGGCAGGTTCTGCCTCGGCATCGGCCTCCGCGGGCACCGAATCCTCGGCTTCCACCTCCGTCTCGGAGGCGCCCTCGGCCGGCGCTTCGGCGCCTTCCTCGGCGCCTTCCCCACGCTCCGGCCCGCCTTCACGGCGGCCACGGCCGCGACGGCGGCGGCGCGGGCGGCGGGCCCGCTCCTCCTCCGTCATCCCGGCCTCGGACGCGTCCGAGGCTTCGGCGGCTTCGGCCTCCTCGACCTCCTCCGTCGCGGCCTCTTCCTCGGCGGCATAGTCCATGCGCAGCGCGGCGGGGCGGCTGTCCTCGATCGGCGCGGGCGGCGCCTTGCTGCGCTCGATGCGCGTCTCGGCGCCGTGCAGCGTGTCGTCCGGATCGAACAGCACGGTCACGCCCCAGCGGTTCTCGATATCCGCGAGCCGGTCACGCTTCTTGTTCAACAGGTAGAGCGCGGCGGCCGACGTCACGCGCACGGTGATCTCGGCGGCGCGGCGCTTGGCGCATTCCTCCTCGACGGCGCGGAGCACGGCCAGCGCGCTGCTTTCCAGCCCGCGGACCGTGCCGCGGCCCAGGCAATGCGGGCAGGTGACGAAGGTCGTCTCGGCCAGGGACGGGCGCAGGCGCTGGCGGGACAGCTCCAGCAGGCCGAAATGGCTGATGCGGCCGACCTGGATGCGCGCGCGGTCGGTCCGCAGCGCGTCCTTCATCCGCTTCTCCACCATCGCGTTATGGCGATTGGAGTCCATGTCGATGAAGTCGATGACGATCAGGCCCGCGAGGTCGCGCAGGCGAAGCTGGCGCGCGATCTCCTCGGCCGCCTCGAGGTTGGTGCGGAGCGCAGTGTCCTCGATGCTGCGCTCGCGCGTCGAGCGGCCGGAGTTCACGTCGATGGCGACCAGCGCCTCGGTCTGGTTGATGACGAGGTAGCCGCCCGAGCGGAGCTGGCAGTTCGGCTCGTGCATCGCATCGAGCTGCGCCTCGGCCTGGTAGCGCGAGAAGAGCGGCACCGTGCCGTCGCGATACGCCTGGATCTTGCGGGCGTGCTCGGGCATCAGCATGCGCATGAACTCGCGCGCCTGGCTGTAGGCCGCGTCACCCTCGACGATGATCTCATCCATGTCGCGGGCATAGCCGTCGCGGATGGAGCGCTTGATGAGGTCGGCTTCCTCGTAGATCAGCGCCGGCGCCGTGCTGGCCAGGGTGCGCTCGCGGATGTCGTCCCAGAGGCGCAGCAGGTACTCGCAGTCGCGCCGGATCTCGGGCTTCGGCCGCTGGGCGCCCGCCGTGCGGACGATGAGCGACATGCCGTGCGGCATCTCCAGCTCGTCGATCACCTCGCGCAGGCGGCGGCGGTCGGAGCTGGAGGTGATCTTGCGGGAGACGCCGCCCCCGCGCGGGCTGTTGGGCATCAGCACGGAGAAGCGGCCGGCGAGCGAGATATAGGTGGTGAGCGCCGCGCCCTTGGTGCCGCGCTCCTCCTTCACGACCTGGATGAGGAGGACCTGCCGGCGGCGGATGACCTCCTGGATCTTGTAGTTGCGCAGGAAGCGCGGGGTCGAGCGGCGCTCGCGGCGTTCCTCCTGGTCCGCCTCGGCCTCGGCCTCGGATTCGCTGCCGGACTCGCCGAGCGTCTCGGGCGGCGGCGCGTCGGAGGGGGGCAGGATCTCGACGCGACCGTTCTCGTCGTCGCCCCCATCGGAGGCCTCGATGGATTCGGACTGCCCCTGGGATTCGAGCTGCGCGACGATGTCGGCTTCCATCTCCTCCGGCGAAGGCTGCTCGGAGGTCAGCTCCTCCGGGAGGGCCTCGGGGAGTTCCTCCGCGGGGGGCTCCTCGCCGGCGGCCTCGCCCCCCCCTGCTTCGATCCGGGCGACGCGAACCGCCTGGGCGGCGGCGCGGGCGGCCTGGGCCTGGGCCCGGCGCTCCTCGTCGCGCGCCTCGGCCTCGGCTTCCTCGCGGGCCTCGGCCTCCTGGGCCTCGATCAGCCGCTGACGGTCGGCAACGGGGATCTGGTAGTAGTCGGGGTGGATCTCGCCGAAGGCCAGGAAGCCGTGGCGGTTGCCGCCGTATTCCACGAAGGCGGCCTGGAGGCTCGGCTCCACGCGGACGACGCGGGCGAGGTAGATATTGCCCTTGAGAGGCAGCCGGTTGGCCGCCTCCAGGTCGAATTCATCGACGCGATGGCCGTCCATAACGACGACCCGGGTCTCTTCCGGGTGGGCCGCGTCGATCAACATGCGCTTGGTCATGTGAGGAAAACTCCGCACCGCGGCGGGGCATGGCAGCACCCGGCCGGCGGCGGAAAAGGTGTGTGGAGTCCGGGTGCGGGCCGACCGGCGGCGATGTGCGTGACATGCGCTTGCGTCCTCACTCGGGAGCGCGAAAGCCCTTGTCCTGCACCGCTGGCGCGGTCGGCAGGCAACGGGGCGTCGCGCCCAATGGCTTACCCCCACGGATGTGCGCCCTTCACGGGCGGACGATATTGCGGCAGGTCGGACAAGCGCGTCACGGCATGGCCAGCCTGCACCGCGGGCACGCTGG
Source organism: Rubritepida sp. (assembly GCA_028291485.1). Classification (GTDB taxonomy): domain Bacteria; phylum Pseudomonadota; class Alphaproteobacteria; order Acetobacterales; family Acetobacteraceae; genus Roseococcus. The sequence continues at coordinate 3,160 of JAQGHZ010000022.1, forward strand.
CGGAACCGGCAGGTCCTTTCTTCGGAGCGCGCCCCAGGAAATGTCCATTGGGGGGCGTCCATCCGGCGGACCACGACCGGGGCTTGGCGCGAGGGCCGCGCCGACTGCCCCTGTTCCGCCCGCAGCACCTATCGCTGGGGCAAGTCAGCATAGGCGCCCTGGCCGACCGTCACAAGGCGCCCTGTGGACAAGTCGCAACCGCGAGGGCCGCCCTCCCCTTTCGTTGCACAAAGCCCATGCTGATTGCCCGCATGGGAAGCACGTCCTCTGGATTTTCGGGGGTCGTTCCACTAGCTTCCTGTCACCGCGATGGGGGTCGCGGTCTATGGGGATTTTCGATCGCAGAGCATGGCTCGCGGCGATGGCCGGTTTGGCCATTACGCCCGTAGCCATTACGCCGGAGGCGGAGGCGCAGACCCTGGCTGCGCAGCGCCGGCGCGCGCCGCCGGCGCGCGATGTCGCGCGCCTGCCGCTGGTCCTGCTCGACCCGGGACATGGCGGGACGGATCCGGGGGCGATCGGCACCAACGGCACCCAGGAGAAGCGGATCACCCTGCCGCTGGCCTTCGAGCTCAAGCGCATGCTGGAGGTGGGCGGCCGCTGCCGCGTGGCGATGACCCGCACCAGCGACGTCTTCGTGCCGCTGGCCCGCCGCGTCGAAATCGCCCGCACCCGCGAGGCGGCCCTGCTGCTCTCCATCCATGCCGACGCCATGCCGGCCGGCCAATCCCATTCGCTGCGCGGCGCCTCGGTCTACACCGTCTCCGAGACCGCGACCGATTCCCTGGCCGCGGCGCTGGCCCGGCGCGAGAACCAGGCCGACCAGGCCGGCGGGCTGCGGCTGCCCTCCGTCTCGCCGGAGGTGCAGCGCATCCTGCTCAGCCTCATGCGGCAGGAGACGCGGGCGGGCTCCGAGCGACTGGCGCGCCTCGCGGTGAACGCCCTGGACGGCGAGGTGGCCCTGCTCAACCAGCCGCTGCGCCGCGCGCAATTCGTGGTGCTGAAGGCGCCCGACGTGCCGGCGGCGCTGGTGGAATGCGGCTTTCTCTCGAACCCGCAGGACGAGGCGCTGCTGCGCCGGGCGGACCACCGGGCGAAGGTCGCGGCGGCGCTCACCGAGGCGGTGCACGGCTTCATCGGGCGGCGGAGCTTGGCCTGACCCTCCGGACGGGAGTAACATACTCTCCACAATTCGACCCCGGAGGGATCTCCATGACGACCCAGCTCAGCCGCCGCGCCCTTGGCGCAGCCGCCGTTTCCAGCGTGATATCCCTGCCCCTGGCCGCCCCCGCCCTGGCCCAGGCGCCGGGCGATCGCGCCCTGACCATCGCCACCGGCGGCTCCATCACCTCGGTCGATCCGCATTTCTTCAACGCGGCGCCCAATTCCTCGCTCGCGCTGCACATCTTCGACGCGCTGGTGCAGCGCTCGCCGGATGCGAAGTTCCAGCCCTGCCTCGCCACCTCCTGGCGGGTGATCGAGCCCACGCTGTGGGAATTCAAGCTGCGCGAGAACGTGAAGTGGCATGACGGCCGCCCCTTCACCGCCGAGGACGTCGAATTCACCTATGGCCGCGCGCCCAACGTCCCGAACAGCCCCGGCGGCTTCGGCGGCTTCCTGCGGACCATCAAGCAGATCGAGATCGTCGATCCGCACACCATCCGCTTTCACACCTACGCGCCCAACCCGATCCTGCCGACCGACCTTGCCGCCATCTTCATCGTGGCGAAGCACGTGGCCGAAGGCGCCGGCACCGAGGACTACAACAGCGGCAAGGCCGCCATCGGCACGGGCCCGTACAAGTTCGTCAGCTACGAGCCCAACAACCGCACCGAGCTGGTCCGCAACGACGACTACTGGGGCGGCCGCGAGCCCTGGTCGCGCGTCTCCTACCGCTTCATCGCCAATGACGCGGCGCGCTCGGCCGCGCTGCTCTCGGGCGACCTCGACATCATCGACCAGGTCGCCAGCAGCGACCTCGCCCGGCTGAAGCGCGAGCCGCGGACCTCCGTCTCCGAGACGGTCGGCCTGCGCTGCGTCTACCTGATGCCGGACTTCTCCCGCGACGGGAACCTGCCCTTCGTCACCGACAACAACGGCCAGCCGCTGCCGACCAACCCCTTCAAGGACGTGCGCGTCCGGCAGGCGCTGACCAGCATCATCAACCGCCAGAACATCGCCGAGCGCGTCATGGAGGGCCAGGCCACGGCCACCAACCAGTGGCTGCCGCCGGGCACCTTCGGCTATGCGCCCGACGTCACGGTGCCGGTGCCCAATGTCGAGCACTCGCGCCGCCTGCTGGCCGAGGCCGGCTATCCCAACGGCTTCAAGCTGACCCTGCACACGCCCAACGACCGCTTCCCGAACGACAGCCGCATCGCGCAGGCGATCGGGCAGTTCTGGACGCGCATCGGCGTGCAGACGCAGGTGGAGGCGGTGCCGTGGGCCAGCTTCTCCGCCCGCAGCAACCGGCAGGACTTCGCCATCCGCCTGACGAGCTGGGGCAGCACCACGGCCGAGCCCGGCTACATGCTCAGCAACATCATGATGACCTACAGCCGCGAGAACCGCACCGGCGCCAGCAATGCGGGCCGCTTCTCCTCGCCCGAGCTGGACCGGCTGACCAACGAGGCGGTGGCCATCATCGACAGTGAGATGCGCGAGAAGGCGCTGCAGGACATGGTGCGCTGGGTGGCGCGCGAGGTGCCGATCATTCCGCTGGTGCAGCTCAACCACAGCTGGGCGACGAAGCGCGGGCTGACCTACGCCGCGCGGATGGACGAGCGGACCATCGCGATGGGCGTGCGGCCAGCCTGACTCTCCGGCCTATTCGAGCCTGATGCCCGCGACGCGGATGATCTCCGTGTAGCGGGCGATATCCTCGGCCAGGAGGGAGGCATATTCCTCCGCCGAGCTGCCCACCACGAAGATGCCGCTCGCCAGCAGCCGCTCCTGCATCCCGGGCGCGCGGATCGCGGCGCGGAAGACCTCTTCCAGCCGCGCGCGGATAGGCTGGGGGACGCCGGCGCCGATCGCCATGCCGAAATCCGAGCTCACCCGCAGTCCCGGAAAGCCCAGTTCCGCGACGGTCGGAACCTCCGCCAGGGCCGGCAGACGCTCCGTGTGGGTCACGGCCAGGGCGCGCAGGCGGCCGGCTGTGATCAGCGGCAGGGCATCGGGAATCGTCGAGAAATACATCTGGATGCGGCCGGAGATCAGGTCCGTCGAAGCGGGCGGCCAGCCCCGGTATGGCACGTGCACGAGGTCGATCCCGGCCCGCATCTTCAGCTCTTCCCCGCCCAGGTGCAGCGAGGTGCCGACGCCGACGCTGCCGTAGGACCACTGGCCCGGCCGCGCCTTCGCCGCGGCGATGAACTCGGGCAGGGTCCGCACGCCGAGCTGGCTCGGAACGACCAGGACGCTGGGACCCACCGTGAGCCGGGTGAGGGGCGCGAAGTCGCTCATGCGGAAGGGCAGGTCGCGCATCAGCAGCCCCACGACGGCGAAGCTGCTGCCGGTGATCATCATCGTGTGGCCGTCAGGCGCGGCCTGCGCGACCTCGCCCATGCAGATCGTGCCGGTGGCGCCGGGACGGTTCTCCACCACCACCGGCGCGCCGAGCGCCTGGGAGACGGGGGACGCGAGGAGACGCGCCACCATGTCCATGGCGCCGCCGGCCCCGAAGGGGGTCAGGATGCGCAGGGTGCGGCTCGGCCAGGGATCGGCGGCCCAGGAAGTGCGGGTGGCCAGGGCGCCTGCCATCCCGGCCAGGCCGCGTCTGCTCGATGGACCCATTCGCATGTCCTCCCCCAAGGTTTTCTCGGACGCTCCCGCGGTCTCAACGCCCCATCACCAGGTCCGGCAGCCACAGCGAGAACCCCGGCACGAAGGTGATCAGCCCCAGCACCACGCACATGGCGCCGAGGAAGGGCATGATCTCCACCGTGTAGCGCTCCATTGGCACGCGCAGCACGGCGCAGCTGATGAACATCATCTGCCCCACCGGCGGCGTGATCCCCGCGATGGTCAGGTTGGTCACCAGGATGATGCCGAAATGCACGGGATCGATGCCGAAGGTGCGGATCACCGGCACGAAGATCGGCGTCAGGATGATCAGCGCGGCGGTGCCCTCCACCGCGGTGCCGAGCACGATCAGCAGCACATTGATCAGCAGCAG
>JAQGHZ010000027.1 GCA_028291485.1 Rubritepida sp.
GCACGGCGTGTGGCTGCCGCTCGTCACGCCGTTCCGCGACGGCGCGCTCGACGAGACATCCTTGCGACGGCTGGTGCGGCACTATGCCGAAGAGCCGATCGACGGCCTGATCCTGGCCGCCACGACCGGCGAGGGCATGACCCTGGACGAGGAGGAGGTCGAGCGCCTCGTCGCTCTGGCCGCGGCCGAGCTGGCGGCAATCGGCAAGCACCTGCCGATCTTCCTCGGCTTGTCCGGGAGCAGCACGCGCAAGCTCGCGGCGGAACTGGAGCACACAGCCTCGTGGCCGATCGACGGCTACCTGATCGCTTGCCCCTACTACACCCGGCCCTCCCAGGATGGGCTGGTTCGTCATTTCTCGCTGCTCGCCGACGCCACGGACAAGCCGATCCTGATCTACAACATCCCCTACCGGACCGGCGTGAACCTTGGGAATGAGGCGATGCTGGCCCTGGCCGCCCACGCCAACATCGTGGGCGTGAAGGACTGCTCGGCCGACCCGGCGCAGTCCTTCGATCTGACGCGCCGCAAGCCTCCTGGCTTCGCCGTGCTGACGGGCGAGGACCCGTTCTTCTATTCCGCTCTGACCCAAGGTGCCGATGGCGGCATCCTGGCCTCCGCCCATGTCCGGACGCGCGCCTTCGCCGCGATCCGGGAGAAGCTGCTCGGCGGCGATCAGCCGGGCGCACTCGTGGACTGGCGCCGGCTGTCCGAGCTTCCGCTCCTGCTGTTTGCCGAGCCGAGCCCGGCGCCGATCAAGCATTGGCTCTGGCGTGCCGGGCTGATCGACAGCGCCGAAGTGCGCTTGCCGATGACATCGGTGAGCGAGGGGCTCGCTGTCCGGATCGACCGGGAGGTCGAGAGGATGCGCCCAGGAGATTGACCACCTGCGATCAGGCCTTCCGGATATTGGTGAAGACCGGTGCGCCATTGACCATCCCCGTCAGCGACTTTCTGTAGGCGATCGGCTGGATGAACTGGCCGAGCGGGACGAAGAGCGTGTCCTGGAAGGCCTGCAGCTGCATCGCGCGTGCCACCTCTATCTGCGCGGCGGCGTCGGGTGCCGTGAAGTACTGCGTGCGCAACTCCTCGATGCGCGCGCTGGTCGGCCAGCCGGCCGGGCCGCCGTTCACGCCATTGCCGCGCAGATAGGAATGGGCGGCCGGCGTCATCGCGTCGATCCCCCCGACATAGGTGCAGTAGCAGCTGAACCCGCCGCGCTCGACCGGCTCCTTGCTGGTCGTGCGCGCGCCGATCGTGCCCCAGTCGGCCTGCACGTAGTCGACGTTGAAGCCCAGCCGCACCAGCACGTCGCGCGTCACCTCGCAGACGGCGGTGATGCGCGGCACCTCGGCGGCGGCGAGGAAGACCACGCGCTCGCCCTTGTAGCCGGCCGCGGCGAGATCGCGCTTCAGCGCGTCGAAGTCGGGCAGGCCGGAGCGCAGGCCGGCATCGGTCTCGACCGGCGAGCCCGGCGAGTACACGCCGACCCTGCTGTTGGCGATCGATTCCTCGTTGCCCACCACCGCGCGCATGCAGTCGACCTGGCTGATCGCCGCCAGCACCACCCGGCGGACGGCCACGTTGTCGAAGGGCGGGTTGAGGTGGTTGAAGCGAAACTGCCCGAGATAGCCGAAGCGGTCCTTCACCTCGACGGCGATGTCGCGGTTGCGGCGGAGCAGCGGCAGCAGGTCGATCAGCGGCTGCTCGATCCAGTCCACCTCGCCGGCCTGGAGCGCGGAGGCGGCGGAGGCCGGGTCTGGCATCACGTTGAAGACGATGCGGTCGAGATAGGCGATGCGCGGGCCGGCGGTGAAGCTCGGCGTGCCCTCGGGCCGCGGCTGGTAGCCGGCATGCTTCTCATAGACCACGCGGGCGCCGGGGATGCGCTCGCCCGCGACGTACCGGAAGGGCCCGCTGCCTATGACCTCGGGCATCTGGCGATAGGGATCGGTGGCGGCGATGCGCGCCGGCATCATGGCGCAGACCAGCGAGCTCGGGCGCGCCAGCGCATCCGGCAGCGCGGGGAAAGGCCGCCTGAGGCGGAAGACGATGGTGCGGTCGTCGGGCGCGCTCAACTCGTCCGTGGCGGCGAGGAGCTGCTGGCCGAAGGCGTCGCGGGTGCCCCAGCGGCGGATGCTCGCCACGCAGTCGCGCGCGAGCACGCGCTCCCCCTCATGGAAGACGAGGTCGTCGCGCAGCTTCAGGGTCCAGAGCCTGCCCTCGTCGGCGACGACATGGCCCTCGACCATCTGCGGCCGGGCGACGAGGTTCTCGTCGACGCCGTAGAGCGTGTCGAAGACGGCGAGCGCCGAGCTGCGCGTCGCATAGGTGCTGCTCCAGATCGGATCCGGCGAGGCGACGTCGGCATAGGGGACGAAATTCAGCACGCGCCGCGCCTGTCCCCGGGCGATGCGCGGCGATGCGAGGGGGATCGAGGCGAGAGAGGCGGCGACAAGCAGGCTGCGTCGATGCATGGCTCAAAGCTCCCGGTTGGAAGCTATTGTGCAATGCAATATCCGTGCCGGAACGGACCTACCGAGGATCAGCCCCGGTTGAGGGTCGCCGGGAGATCCGCGAGGTCCAGCCCCGCGAGCAGCGGGTTCTCGCGCAGCCCCTGCCCCCAGAGCGTCTCGAGCATCGTCACCGTCGCCTCGGTCGCGGGCATGGGCTGGCCCACCGCCGCCGCGACGGCGAGGTAGAAGGCGAGGCCGTAGGGCACGTCCTCGGTGACGTAGCGCGTGGCCATGTCGGTCGGGCCGGCGACGAAGCCGCGGCCCTGCTCGATAGCGAGCGCCATCTCGTGCAGCGGCCCCCGCGGCACGCCGTTGGTGCGGTGGAAGGCCTCGACCATGCTGGGCGGGCGATGGCCGAAGCGCGCGGCCAGCGCGTCGCGCTCGGCGCCCAGCGCGTCCATGAGACGGCAGACGGCGGGCGTCATGAGGCCGTACTGGCCCCAGGACTCGCGCTGCTCGATTCGCGTCACATTGGCCAAGGCGAGGGCAGCGTGGGCGATCGGGTTCGTGTTGATGAAGGCGGCGGCCAGCGCGTCGGGCACGGTGGGCCAGCGGTTGCCGAAGAGGGATTCCGCCACGGCGGCCAGCTCGGGCGCAGCATGGCCCGGGACCGCGCCCATCTCCGCCTCGGCCCGGATGGCGGCGATCCGCACGCGGTCGGGCGCCAGGCGGCGGCCGGTGACCGGCGTCGTCGCCATGGCGCCGACCGGGGCGCCCGGCCCGCGGGCGCGTGCAAAGGCGAGCGGCGCCAGCGAGGCGGCCGGGGAGATCAGCAGCGGCAGGGTCTTCGGGATCGCGGCGGCGATGCGCGGCAGCAGGCCGGGCAGCGCATAGGCCGGGACCGTCAGCAGGGCGACGTCGGCGCCGGCGAAGGCCGCTTCCAGCGTGGTGGCGACGGCGACGGGGAACACGCCCTCCAGCAGGCCCTCCGCGTGCAGCCGGCCTTCGAGGCCGCGCGTGCCGGCGCCGGAGGGCGACCAGATCACGGCCTCATGGCCGCGGCTCGCCGCCAGGGCCGCGCAGGCGGGGCCGATGGCGCCAGCCCCCAGGATCGCCAGGCGCATCGCATTCCCCTTCCCGTGTCGGGACATCGGATCAGGAGTCGCGGTGCAAGTCGAGGTGGCGGAGCGATAGGAACCGAGACGACAACGTTCTCTGGGGTGAGGCGCCGATTGGTCCGATCACCATAATTCGTGTTTGATAGCCGTCGCGGCGGAAGACGCGGCTGCTCCGAATGGAGCAGCTCGCTTCCAATTTATTGTTTCAGAACGGAAACACGGCATCAGCGTTGTGCAGCATTGCCGCATTCGCATGAGGGTCGACGCCATCGAGCCCCACCGTCGCCACGTGAGCGTCGGCCGAAGCCTGGTCACCGACCAGGTCCTCGCCCACCTGTACGCCGTCCACCAGCTGAAGGAAGTGGGCGTCGCCTTGATCCGCCTCCTGGGAGGCGGGGGCGCGCAATACGTCCGGGGTGCCAGCGCCCGTCCCGCCAGCAGGCTGCGCGCCGAATGAGAAGCTGTCATCAGGGGCGGTGAGCAGGCTCGGGGCAAGATGCTGATCCACGCCCTTCACGGTCACCTCGTCCCCGGCGATCTGACTGCCGTTCCGGCTCTCCGCACCGATGCCGACGGCGAGCGAAACGGTGTCGCCCGATGGTGCTTGAACCGTCGGATTGGTGGGATTTGGCGTATGCGCCGCTGCGGTGGGACTATCCGGGATGGGCACCGGCTTACCAGCCGAGGCCTCCGGCCCGGCGATGGCGAAAGTCGGATCGTGGGCGAAGTCGGCGGAGCTGGAGAAAGGGGCCCCGTCGGCGATCAGCGCCTCGTAGGCGGCCTTTGCCTCCGTCGAGCCGGTCAGGCGGTAGATGCCGGCCAGCGTCGCCACCGCGAGCTGGGCGTAGTCGCCCTGGCTATGCGACCAGCCATCGTCGTTGCTCCAGCTGCGCGCATCCATCTGGGCGCCCATCTGCGCCCAGGTGGTGTAGAGCGCGGCGCCGCTGGCCTGGTCGCTGATGGCGACCAGATAGGCCGCGCCGTCATGCATGTCGAAGCCCTCGGCGGCATGGGTGAAGCGGCCGACCAGGAAGTTCGACTCCC
>JAQGHZ010000049.1 GCA_028291485.1 Rubritepida sp.
CGTGCAGGCGCACAATCTCTTCCGCAGCGCGCCGGTGACGGTGGAGCACTTCGTGCTCTTCTCCTCGCGGCTCGGGAAGGAACAGGCGGTCTATACGCCCGAGGTGGAATACGCCCTGGCGGCTTGAAGGGACCTCTTGAGCGGCGCGACCTTCGCGCCTACAGCTTCGGGCGTGGCAAAGTCCCGCGCCCTGCTGATCCGGCTCATGGCCGTGCTGCTGTTCTGGCAGTCGGGCGTGGCCGTGGCGCATTGCCTGAGCAGCCTGTCCCATGGCGGCGACGCGATCGAGATCTGCTCCATCGACGGCGTGAAGGTCATCCACCTGGACGAGCAGGGGAATCCGCTGCCCGACCCGGCGCCGGCCCCGCATGAGGGCGGCTTCTGTCCCGTCTGCCACGGCATGCCGGCCGTGACCCTCCCCGAGCCGCCGACGCTGGCCGTGCCGGCCTGGACCGGCGAGACCATCGCCTGGCATGCGGCCGGCGAGGCCCGGTTGCTGCCCCCGGCCCGCGCGCCGCCTTACCCCACAAGAGCACCCCCCTCCCTCACGGCCTGAACCCGCCCGCACGGCCGCGCGCGCGGTCGCGCGCCCGTTCCCATCCGTGACGGATTTCTCGTATGTCCAGGTCCTTACGCAACGCCGTTGGCGCGCTGCTTCCGTTTCTCGCTACGCCCGCTCTCGCGCAGACCGCACCCGACCCGACCTCCACGACGCTGCCCCAGATGGAGGTGACCGGCACGCTGCCTGCCGGCTCGCTGACCGTGCCCGATGTGGAAACGCAACGCCGCGAGGTGGAGCAGGCGCCGGCCGCGGTCCGCTTCATTCCCAGCGAGGATCTCGACAACCGCACCACGCTCAACCTGCACGACGTGCTCCAGGACACGCCGGGCGTGTTCGTCGGCACGCGTTATGGCGCCGAGCTGCGGCTGTCGGTCCGGGGCTCGGGCATCGCGCGGGCCTTCCACCTGCGCGGCATCGAGCTGCTGCAGGACGGCATCCCCATGAACATGGCCGACGGCAGCGGCGACTTCTACCAGATCGACCCGCTGGCCGCGCGCTCCGTCACGGTCTTCCCGGGCGGCAACGCGCTGTCCCTTGGCGGCAGCACGCTCGGCGGCGCGGTGAACTTCACCACGCCCACCGCCCGCACGGCCGAGGCGCCGAACATCGTCCGCCTGGAGGCGGGCAGCTTTGGCACCATCCGGGGCAGCCTCCAGCTTTCCCGGGCCTTCGGCAATTGGGACGCGGCGGCGACCGCCAGCGTGCTGCATTCGGACGGCTACCGGCAGCACAGCCGCAGCCAGTACGAGATGTTCAACGGCAATGTCGGATACCGGGTCAACGACAACGTCGAGACGCGCTTTTACTTCGGTAGCTACATCGTCCAGCAGCAGCTGCCTGGCTCGCTGACGCTGCAGCAGGCATTGCGCGCGCCCACCATGGCCAGCGCCGCGGCGCTCGCCGGCCACCAGGCGCGTGACGTCTGGGCGGAGCGGATCGCCAACCGCACCACCGTGCGCACCGAATACGGCCAGTTCGACCTCGACGTCTGGGGACTGCACAAGCGGCTCTTCCACCCGATCTTCCAGGTCATCGCCCAGGACGGCTGGAACTGGGGCGTGGCGCCGCGCTTCACCACCGAGTTCCAGGTGGCCGGCCTGCGCAACCAGATCATCCTCGGGGGCCGCTACTTCGCCGGCAGCAACGACGCCGACCAGTACACCAACGTGCTGGGCAGCCGCGGCGTACAGACCCTGCGCTCGCGCCAGAACGCGCAAAATTACGAGGCCTATTTCGAGAACCGCCTCTGGATGCTGCCCGATCTCGCGCTGGTGGCCGGGGCCAAGGCGCTCCGCAACGAGCGTGACTACCGCGACTTCGGCGGCGGCCTTGCCTTCTCGCGGGGCAATGTCGCGCTGGGCCGGACCTATGAGGGCGTCAACCCGCGGCTCGGCCTGTTGTGGCAGGCCACGCCGACCGTCCAGGCCTTCGCCAACGTCACGCGCAGCATGGATGTTCCGGACTTTTCCGACCTGACACAGACGCAGGCCAATGGGGTCACTGGTTTCGTGCCGCTGCAGGCGCAGCGGGCCTGGACGACCGAGATCGGCACGCGCGGCAGCGCCGGCCGCTTCGGCTGGGACCTGACGCTGTTCAACAGCGTGCTGCGCGGCCAGCTGCTCCAGTTCACCACCGATCCCTCGGTGCCGGCCGCCACCTTCAATGCAGGCACCACGGTGAATCGCGGCGTGGAGTTCGCGGGTCGTGTCGATCTCGCCCAGAACGCGCTAATGGCCGAGGATCGGCTGCGCTTCACCCAGGTCTGGACCTTCAACGACTTCCATTTCCGCAATGACCGGCAGTACGGCAGCAACCGGGTCGCCGGCCTGCCGCCGCATGTGCTGCGGAGCCTGCTCCGCTACAGCGGCCCCTTCGGCGAGAGCCGCGAGGGCTTCTGGGTCCAGCCCTCGCTCGACTGGGTGCCGCAGGGTGCCTGGGTGGACTATGCCAACACGCAACGTGCGCCGTCCTACCTGAAGCTGAACCTGGAGGCGGGCGTGCAGGTGCGGCCAGGGCTGACCGTGTTCCTGGACGCCAGGAACCTCACCAACAAGCGCTATATCAGCGACCTCGGGACGGTGACCGACGCGCGCGTCGCCACCACCGCCGTCTATTATCCAGGCGATGGCCGGAGCTTCTTCGCCGGCGCGCGCATGGCATTCTGAAGGATCAAGCCGATGAAGACATTTCTCGCCCTCCTGCTCGCGGCTGCCAGCCCGGCCGCCGCGCATGTCACCGTCGACCCCGCGGAGGCGCAGCCAGCCACCTACACGCGGCTGGCCTTCCGCGTCGGCCATGGCTGCGGCGGCGCCGCGACCACGGCGATCGAGGTGGCGCTGCCCGCCGGCATGACGGTGGCGCAGCCCATGCCCAAGCCCGGCTGGGACATCGCCGTCGAGCCCGGCATCTCCATCGCCTGGCGCGGCGGCCCGCTGCCCGAGGCGTATTACGACGAGTTCGTGATGATGGTCCGCACGCCCGATCGCGGCGGTGAGGCCCTGGCCTTTCCGGTGACGCAGCGCTGCGGCGAGGCGGTTGCGGCCTGGACGCAGCTTGCGGTCGCCGGCGAGGCGCGGTCTCGCTTCCCCGCCCCGATGCTGCAGCTGGCCCAGGCCCCCGGGGCGGTGACGGCAGGTCCGCTGACGTTGTCCAACGGCTGGACGCGCGCGGCGGGGCAGGGCGCGCAGGGCGTCGGCTTCGTCACCATCCGCAACACCGGCAGCGAGGTGGACACGCTGGTCGCCGCGAGCTCGCCCGCGGCAGGGCGGGTGGAGCTGCACACGAGCCTGCGCGAGGGCGACGTGATGCGCATGCGACCGGTCGAGAACGTCCCGGTCCCTGCGGGCGGCAGCGTGACGCTGGCGCCGGGCGGGCTGCACATGATGATGATGGGGCTGACGCGGCCGCTCGCCGTGGGTCAGGTGGTGCCGGTCACGCTGCGCTTCGAGCGTGCGGGCCAGGTGACGGTGAACATGGCCGTGCAATCGGCGGGGGCTCGCACGCCCACGGCGATGCCGGGCCACCAGCACTGACAGGGTCCAGGGATTAAAATCCCTGGTGGGGGAGTGTGAGGGGGCGAAGCCCTCGCACGATTCTACGGGCTCGTAATCGGCGAAGGACAGGAGCCCGGGGGGGATTTGCGTGGCTTGGGCCATGAAGGCCGAACCCCAACAGATCAGGCCAGGAGCTCCACGCGGCCGGAGAGGCGGCAGCCCGCCCCGTCGGGATCGCGGGTGACGAGGATTTCCGAGGGGCGGCCCATGGCCTCGCCCTGGCGGACTGTGAGGGCCGGCC
>JAQGHZ010000052.1 GCA_028291485.1 Rubritepida sp.
TCGGCATGGCCAAGCCCGAGGGCTACCGCAAGGCCCGCCGGATCATGGAGCTGGCCGGCCGCTTCGGCATGCCGATCCTCTCCTTCGTGGACACCTCCGGCGCCTTCCCCGGCATCGAGGCCGAGGCCCGCGGCCAGGCCGAGGCCATCGCCCGCTCCATCGAGGCCGGGCTTTCGGCCCCCGTGCCCTTCGTGGCCACCATCATCGGCGAGGGCGGCTCGGGCGGCGCCATCGCGCTGGCGGCCGCCGATCGCATCCTGATGCTGGAGCACGCCATCTATTCGGTGATCTCCCCCGAAGGCTGCGCCTCCATCCTCTGGCGCGACGCCGCCCAGGCCGCCACCGCCGCCGAGGCGCTGAAGCTCACCGCCGAGGACCTGAAGCGCCTCGCCCTCATCGATGCCGTGATCGCGGAGCCGCTGGGCGGCGCCCATCGCGACCAGGGCGCGACGCTGGAGTCGGTGGGCAACGCCGTCTGGGCCGCGCTGGAACCGCTGCTGCCGCTGGACGGCGCCACGCTGAAGGCCCGGCGGCGGGAAAAATTCCTCGAGATGGGCCGCAGCGCGGTCGTATGAGCCGATGAGCGTTCCAGCCCCGATCCAGGAACGCCTCAACAGCATCCGGCCGCGTCGGGTTCGCCTTCGCTGGCGAACGCGCCAGCTACGGTGCGGCCGGCGCGCCCAGATCGCCCTCGCAGATGGCGCAACCGACGCGGCGCGAAGCCAAGCCGCCGAAGGCGGCGCCCGGCGTTTGAGGGCATGAACAAAGACTCCTCGCGCGCCGCCTTCTTCCGGGCCTTTCCCGCCGTCGGCATCGCCATCTTCATCTCCTCGATCGACCAGACCATCACCGCCACCGCCCTGCCCGCCATGGCCGCACATTTCGGCGTGGTGGAGCGCATGTCCTGGGTGGTGGTGGCCTATCTCATCGCCGCCACCATCGCGGCGCCGATCTTCGGCAAGCTCGGCGACGCCTATGGCCGGCGACTCATGCTCCTCATCGCCTTCGCCGTGCAGGCCGCGGGCTCGCTGGCCGCCGGCTTCGCGCCGAGCTTCGAGACCCTGCTGCTCGCGCGCGTGCTGCACGGCTTCGGCGGCGGCGCGCTGCTCACCCTGGCGAACGCCCTGATCAGCGAGAGCGTGGCGCCCCGCGAGCGCGGCCGCTACCAGGGCTATCTCGTGGCCTGCTTCATGAGCGCCTCGGCCATGGGCCCGCTGGCGGGCGGGTGGCTGACCCAGCACTGGGGCTGGCAATGGGTCTTCCTGGCCGGCCTGCCCTTCGTCGGCCTCGGGGTTCTCGCCGCGCTGCGGCTGCCGCGCCACGGCATGAACGGCTCCTTCCGCTTCGACGTGCCGGGCACGCTGCTCTTCACCGTCTTCGTGACGGCGCTGGTGCTGGTGCTGGACCGCGTGCAACGGCTGAGCACGGAGGCCCTGCTGACCGCCCTGCCCATCGCCGCGGTGGCGGTGGGCGCGCTGCTGCTGCTGATGCGCGTCGAGACCCGCACGGACGACCCGCTGCTGCCCTCCTGGCTGGCGACCGACCCCGTGATCTGGCGCACCAACCTGCTCTCCGCCTGCGTGGCGGGGGTCATGGTCTCGATGATCTCCTTCATGCCGCTCTATTTGAGCGTGGTGCGCGGCGTGCCCATCTCGATCGTGGGCGCCATGATGCTGCCGACGAGCCTCGCGGGCGGGTTGGGCGCGCTGATCTCGGGCCATTTTGTGGCGCGGACGGGGCGGAACATGCTGCTGCCCTCCATCATGCTCGGCGTCAGCACGCTCACGCTGAGCGCCTTCAGCTTCGAGCTGGACGCCATCCCGCTCGGCGCCCTGCCCTGGCTGCTGGCGATCGCGAGCTTCGGCTTTGGCTGCTCCTTCCCCGCCGTGCAGACGACGATCCAGGCGGCGGCGGGGGTCAGCCGGATCGGCGTGGCCACGGCCTCGGTGCAGTTCACGCGGAACCTGGGGTCAGCGACGGGGACGGCGCTGCTGAGCACGGTGATCTTCGGGGCGTTCACGCTGGCGGACGCGCCGCTGGCGGCTGATTTCGCGGAGACGATGCGGGGCGGGCGGGAGGCGCTGGCGGCGCTGGCCGAGCAGGACCGGACGGCGATGGCAGCGGGGCTGTCCGGGGGATTCCGGGCGATGTTCGCGGCGGCGGCGGTGCTGCTGGGGGTGGCGACGGTGCTGGCGTGGCGGGTGCCGTTGAGGAGGCTTTAGACCGGAACTCCATCAGGAGCAGCGGTCCATGGCGGAGATTTGGATGTAGCGATTATATGTTCGGCCGTCAGGCCTACGCTTCGGACAGCTGCCATCAATCGCTAACGCGTTGGTTCGCAGCTCAGGTACGTCCAAACAGCCGGCGGAGCCAACCCGCTCGCGGCCTCGAAAAGAGCTGCTGCGCCTCCCTGTACGAGCTCGCCAGCTGCGGACGACGTTCCTCGAAAGTCAGCTTTCCCTCGGTGCGTCGATCGGTCCAGTAATGCCCAGAGATCACCGTAGGCGAATAGGACACGTTGGGAATCAAAAGTGCACCGAAATGGATTGCGCCGCCAGTGTCCGGAAAGCGATGATCGATGTCCGGAATGTTTTGATAGACGACAGCCAACTCGAACAAAGCATCGCTCGCTGCTGGACGAATACTCTCGGCCAGACTACGCGAATGCGCCTTGTCGGTGAACATGCGCAAACTGAGCGTGGTTAGGGTCTGTGCGATAACGACATAGACAGTCTTCACCGTCGGAGAGCCGTCGGGCTGCTTGTAATTGGATTCGAGCCTCGCCTGCCATGTGCCGACAAGCGACGGTCGTTTCACCACCATGCTACGGATGATCGGCAAGCGCCAGAGCGTGGCTTCGAACGCCAGTGCGAGTAGGCCTACGACGGTTACGACAAAACCGTACGGTTTAAGCAGTGCCCAACCCAACTCCGCCCCGCCCACCCAAAGCACTCCCGCCCAAACGAGGGCCGCCGACGCAATGACGAAGCTCACCAACGTTCGGATGTGCATTGAGCGCCCTTCTCCCTACAGCCAGCGACCGGCAGGCATTGCCAATGCACTATGCTAAAAGGCTCGGCACCGTTAAGCCACCGGCCGGCATATGAATAGCAAAATGACCGCGTTCGAAGATCTGGAAGCCAAGTGGCGTTCGAATCGGCCTGACTGGCCCGGGCTGATGTTGTGCTTCTACACGGGCAAGGTCGTCCCTGACTTTTGCGCGCCGATGCCGCGCGTGCCGACCCCGCCGGTCGGCACCGTGTTCGACGAAACTTTCGTCGAGCACTATCGGTCTGCCATTGACCTTAATCCGGCGATCCATGACGGAGCGGTGTTGATCGGCAGAGAACAAATCTTCGATCGCTACATGATATGCGGTTGGTCGATGCGACTTTATCCTCCGCCCGGAAATTCGACCCCGGCACCCAATCGTGGCTCGGCATTCAACAGCTGTCTTGAGATGTCCGATGTGGGGTCCGTCGATCGCTTGTATCTTCTGAGTGCGGGACAATTTATTAGGTTCATCGCCGGGGCATGGATCACCATCGAATGATGGGTGCGGCGCGAATCGGGCTCGACCAACCGATGAACGAGAACTATTTCTTTCGAAGAATCGGGTAATGAAGTTTGGAGATTATCCGTCGCCAGAATGGCAAACCTTCCCGCTCACCGGCATGATGCCGAGCAGCGCGGATGATTTCGATCTGCAGCGCCTTGATGGCCTGATCGACGGCACCAACGGCCGTTACGAACCGTGCTTTAAGTTCCGGATCTGATGCATCGCCAGCTTCTTGATAGTATCTCTTGATCTGAGCCGTGACTGTCGAAATGGTGTCGCGCGTCTTCCAGACCTGCGCCAGCGCCGCCCTGGCGTTCGGAAAATAGATTTCGACCAACATGGTCATCGTTTCGGCGCCGCCGTATTTCCGATCCTTCTGTCCATCAGCGATCTGCATGTCGAGCATTTGATTATAGTCGATACGCCCGTTCATAAGTTGCAAATGACCAATGAAAAGGCCGCTGAAGGCCTTTCCATACTCGTCAGTTGCCAAATACAGCTGCTCCGCCTTGGCACGCATGAAGGCCTGCTGTTCCTTTGATTTTCCAAGCCTGAACGTGACAATGGACGAGACCACGCCACTCATCGCGACGGTTACGAGTCCAACAATGAGAGTGACGGTCGTCTGGTCCATCATGCGAAACCTTATCATGCCCTCAATAATCCGATGTCATCTCTAACGTAGCCGCAATCTTCTGTGAGCAATCTCCTTTCGACTCACCTCCGCAAAAAGCCCGACCACAGACTGTAACATTTGTTCTTGATATGTTCTCATTTTTTTACTATAAGGACGGATGCCCTTCCGCCACCTCCTCCCCGCCATCCTCCGCGAGCCCTACATCCGCCCCCGCGGCCCCAGGCCCCGCCCGCCCGCGCGCCTCCTCATCCCCCACGCCCCGCTCACCGACGAGGAGTGGCACGCCCTCCTCCCCCACCTCCCCGACAGCGGGCGCGGCCGCCCCTGCGACCTGCGCGCCCATTTCGACGCCTTCTTCCGCGTCGCCGCCACCGAGGGCGCCTGGCGCGCGCTCCCTGAGGAATACGGCAAGCCCGGCACTGTCTCGCGCCACTTCCGCCGCCTCACCCATGCCGGGTTATGGGAACGCCTGCTCCTGGCGCTGGCCGCCGCGCCCGCGGGCCATGTCCTGCGCCGCCTCGAAGGCTATATCTGCCGCGCCGCCCGCCGCGCCATCCGGCTGCGCGGCCTGCGGCTGATCGTGCTCGCCCGGCGGCTCAAGCTGCTGCGCGCCCTGCCGGGGCCGCCCTGGATGGTCGCCGATCCGGATTTGTCCGAAATCATCCCGAAGCTGCCGATCGTGCAGCGAGTCATGGCATGGCGTCGCGACAAAAGCGCCGCCCTCGGCTTCCTGCGCGGCCTCCGCCACCTCCACACCCTCGTGGGAGGGCGCAGATACATCCCGAGGCCCATCCGGGAGTGCTGGGTTTGAGGGCGGCCGTGCCCGGGTCTTCACCCGCCGACCCGGAACAGCACCCCCGCCACATCCGCGCCCTTCTCCCGGCGCAGCACGGCCTCCTGCCGCGTGACCACCGCGAGCCCCGCCGCCTCCGCCATCGCCGCGGCATGGTCGGGGTTGTGCCGGTAGCGCAGCCCCTCGCCGAGCGCGACCTCCGCCTCGCCGGCCTCGAGGCTGAAGACGGCCGTCCCGCCCGGGCGCAGCGCCGTCTTCATCGCCGCCAGCGCCGGGCCGAGGTCGCCCAGATAGTTCAGCACGTCGGCCGCCGCGACGATGTCCCAGGCCGCCGGCCGGCGCGGCAGGAAATCCAGCAGATCCGCCTCGTGCAGCGCGTCGTAGATTCCGCGCGCCCTTGCCTCGGCCAGCATGCGCGGCGAGAGGTCCAGCCCCTCCAGCCGGGTCGCGAAGGGCTTCAGCGCCACGCCCGAGAGCCCGGTGCCGCAGCCCAGGTCCAGCACGCGTCCAACAGGCACGCCCTCCAGCAGCGCGGCCAGCAGGGCCGGCGTCCGGTAGCCCAGCGCGCCCTCCAGCTCCGCGTCGAAGCGGGGCGCGAAGGCGTCGAAGAGCTCACGGACATAGGCGGCCGGCGCGCGCGCCGGCATCGGCCCCGCGCCGAGCCCCGCCAGCAGGAAGCCGGCCTGCTCGGCCAGCGGGCCCTTCACCTGCGACGCCGCCTGCCGTGCCGCATCGCGTTCGCCGGCCTCGCGCGCCGCGTGGGCCAGGGCCAGCCAGGCCTCCGGCGCCTGGGGCGCGAGCCGCACCGCCTCGCGCAGCGGTTCCATCGCCTCGCCGGCCTGGCCGGCCGCGGTCATCGCCTGGCCGAGGTTGCGCAGGCTCATCGCATCGGAGGGATTCAGCGCCAGCGCCCGCCGCAAGGCGCCGATGGCCTCGCCGAGATGCCCCGCCTCCGCCAGCGCGGCCCCATGGTTCGCATGGAACAGCGCGGAATCCGGCATCGCCGCCACCGCCCGGCCGGCATGGCCGAGCGCCGCCTTCAGGTCGCCTTTCTGGCGCGCGCAGACGCCCAGCAGGTTCTCCGCATCCGGATGGCCCGGGGCCAGCCGCAGCGCACGGCGATAGAGGCCCTCGGCCTCCTCCACCCGCCCGGCGCGGTGCCGGTCGATGCCGCGCTGCAGCAATTCTTCCGCCGTGATTCTCATCGCCCTGCCAAGCGTCCCATGCGCGCCGATAGAGCGGTTTACCCATTGCAAAGATATGGCGAATGACCAAAAACCGCTCCGAGTGCCGCCGAATAAGCTGTTCCATGGAGGAAATCATGTCCCGCCTCACCAGGCGCTTCCTGCCCGCGCTGGCCGTCCTCGCGCTCGGCGCGGCCGCGACCTCCGCCTCGGCCCAGAATTACCCGACCCGCACCATCACCGTGATCGTGCCCTTCGCGGCGGGCGGCCCGACCGACACCGTGGCCCGCCTCGTCTCCGAGCAGATGGGCCGTGACCTCGGCCAGACCGTCGTGGTCGAGAATGTCGGCGGGGCCGGCGGCACGCTCGGCGCCCAGCGCACGGCGGTGGCCCGGCCGGACGGCTACAACCTGCTCATCCACCACATCGGCATGAGCACCATCCCGACCCTCTACCGCCGGCTGGCCTATGATCCCGTCAACGGCTTCGAGCCGGTCGGCCTTATCACCGAAGTGCCGATGACCA
>JAQGHZ010000065.1 GCA_028291485.1 Rubritepida sp.
CCCTTCTGGGAAGCGGAGCCCGAGCACCAGGACTACCTGGAGCGGATTCCCAACGGCTACACCTGCCACTTCATCCGGCCGAACTGGAAGCTGCCGGTTCGCGCCAGCGCCGCGGAATAGCCGGGAGCGGCGAGGGCGCGGAGCGATCCGCGCCCTTTCCGCGTCAGCCCCGCGCCGTGGCCGGGCGCAGGACCCGCGTCGCAACCAGCGAAACGGTCGCGAGCAGGATCACCGCGGCGCCGTAGATCTGGGCGGTCGCGGTCAGGCCGAGATGCGGCGTGGCCAGCCCGGCCAGGATCGCGGGCAGGCTGAAGGCCAGGTAGCACTGCACATAGAAGGCGGCCAGAAGCCCGGCCCGCTCGCGCGGCCCGGCCAACGGCATGATCGTCCGCGAGGCCCCGAAGAAGCTGGCGCCCAGTCCCGCGCCCGAGAAGACGGCGCCCGCCATCATGAGCGGGACCAGGCTCAGCTGCGCGCCGAGCAGCGTCGTCGCCACGCCCAGGATCAGCGCCCAGGCGCCGGTCGCCAGGTTGCGGTCCGGCGCCCATCCGCGGAACAGCAGCACCGCGCCGGCGGCGCTCAGGGTCAGGGTCGCCACCACCACGCCGCCGACGAGCGGCGAGGTCAGCCCGGTCGTGGCCCGCACCAGCGAGGGGACGAGCGACAGGTAGAAGCCACCGAAGGACCAGGCCGCCACGTTGACCGGGGTGATCGCGAGCAGGGGGCCCTTCGCGTGCGGCGGCACTAAGATGTGCGGCGGCAGCGAGGCCCAGGCGCCCGGGCGCCGCATGCCGGTCTCCGGCATCCACCAGACCGCCACGGACAGCACGGCGAAGGCGCCCAGGAGAATGAGGAAGACCAGCTGGGTCGGCGCCGGGGCGAAGCTCGCCAGCGCGCTCGCGCCGAGCGCCCCCACCGTCATGCCGGAGAAGGGAGCGACGCTGTTGATCAGCGGCCCACGCGCCCGGTCGGCATCCATCAGCGCCGCGCCGATGGTGCTGGCCGCCGCACCGGCGGAGAAGCCCTGGACGATCCGCGCGGCGATCAGCGCCTCGGGCGATCCCGCATGGACGAAGATCCACATGGCCAGCGCGCTCGTCACGAGGGAGGCGAAAATCACCGGGCGCCGCCCCACATGATCGGAAAGGGAGCCCACCGTGAGCAGGGCGGCGAGCAGGCTCAGGGCATAGACGGCGAAGATCAGGGTCAGGGTGACATGCGGGAAGCCCCACTGCTCCTGGTACAGGCGATAGAGCGGGGTCGGCGCGGTGGAGCCGGCCAGGATGGTGGCGAGGGCGAGCGCGCCGAACACCGTCATGGCCCGTGGCGGGACCCCGGAGCGGGGCGCTTTGAGGTTTATGCTGGACATAGGGGAGAGCGATCCTTATTGCTAAAAAATGGCTTTAAGCGATATGGGGCACTCTTTCGCCTTAACGCACATTTTTTGCGTTAAACTTTGGAAAGACCTTGGGATCGATCGATGACGGTGAAGGAAAGGACCCGCCTGGGCGGTCGCAGCGCCCGCATCCAGGCCTCGGTGCACGAAGCCGTGGAGCAGCTCTCGGCGGAGATGGACCGTGCGGAGCTCGCCGTCCCGGCCATCGCGGCTCGGGCGGGGGTGACGCCGTCCACCATCTACCGGCGCTGGGGCGGCCTCGCGGAACTGCTGGCCGACGTGGCCGTGAAGCGGTTGCGGCCGATCGCCGATCCCGTGGATACCGGCTCGGCGAAGGGCGACCTGTCAGCCTGGGCCGAGCAGTACATGGAGGAGATGTCCTCCGAGCTGGGCCGCGCGATGTTGCGCGATGTGTGCTCCTCCTCGCAGGAGGCGGATGCCGTCCGGTGCTGTACCTATACGACGGACCATCTGCAGATCCTGGCGGAGCGAGCGGCGCGGCGTGGGGAGCAGCTCGATCCCGGTGAGGCGCTCGACCACGTGGTCGCGCCGATCATGTACCGCATCCTCTTCGGGGGAGGGCCGCTGGACCAGGCCTATGTGCAGGGCCTGATCGACCACCTCATGCCGACGTGAGCGGCCGCGGGGCGTTGTCGGCCTGAACCCGCGAGGAGGAAGGGCCATGCGCTACGAAGGGAGCTGCCACTGCGGCGGCATCGCGTTCGAGGTCGAGGGCGAGTTCACCGAGGCCATCGACTGCAACTGCTCGATGTGCCGGAGGCGGGGCGGGCTGCTGGGTTTCGTCCCGCGCGAGAAGCTGACCCTGAAGACGCCGGAAGCGGCGCTCTCGACCTACACCTTCAACCACCACCTCACGCAGCATCACCATTGCGCGGTCTGCGGCATCGCGCCCTTCAGCGAAGGGAAGGGCAAGGAGGGGCAGATGATGGCTTCGATCAACCTGCGCTGCCTGCCGGAGGTCGATCTGGACGGCCTGACCATCAGGAAGTTCGATGGGAAGAGCCGGTGACCTGATCCGGATGAGGATTGGTGACGGAGCGGAGCGACGTCGAACCCGCGCGATGGGTTGGTGGGCGGCACCGCGCCAAGGAAAGTGGTGCGGGCGGTCGGAATCGAACCGACACTCCTTGCGGAACCGGATTTTGAGTCCGGCGCGTCTACCAGTTCCACCACGCCCGCGAGCCGCGCCCCCGATAGCACGAGCTGTGCCGGCCCTGCAATTTCCACCCCTGGACCGCGGTCCCGCCTTCCGCGAGGATCGCGAGAGGGAAGAAACGGAGCTCCAGGCCCATGCGTATAAAGACCCACCGCCGTGCCGTGCTGCTCGGCGCACTCGCCGCTCCCGCGCTGGCCACGCGCGCCCTGGCCGCCTGGCCCGACCGCAGCATCCGCATCGTCATCCCCTATCCGCCGGGCGGCGCCTCCGACACCACGGCGCGCCTCATCACCGAGCCGCTCTCGCGCGTGCTCGGCCAGAGCGTGGTGGTGGACAACCGGCCCGGCGCCAACGGCGCCATCGCCCTGGAGAACGTCGCCACCAGCGCCAATGACGGCCACACGCTGCTCATGGGCAACCTCGGCCCCAACGCGATCAACCCGGTGCTGAAGACGAACCTGCCCTTCGACGCGGTGCGCTCCTTCGATCCCATCGTGCTGGCCAACAAGGTGCCGATCGCGCTGATGGTCCGCTCCGACCACCCGGCGCGCGACATGGCGCAGCTCGTCGCCATGGCGAAGGCCCGGCCCGGCCAGATCGGCTACGGCTCGGCCGGCAACGGCTCCGCCTCGCATCTGGCGGGCGAGATGCTGAAGGCCACGCTGGGCATCGACCTGCTGCACGTGCCCTATCGCGGCGACGCGCCGGCCATCACCGACATGCTCTCCGGCGCGCTGCCCTGCGTGCTCTCCACCACGGTGTCCGTGCTGCCGCAGCTCCGCGCGGGGCGGGTGCGGGTGCTCGGCGTGGCCTCGGCGCAGCGGCTCGGCAGCATGCCGGACGTGCCGACCTTCCTGGAGCAGGGCGTGGCCGGCTACGAGGTCTCGTCCTGGAACGGGCTCTTCGCGCCCGCCGGCACGCCGCGCCCGGTGATCTCGCGCGTGAACCTGGAAGCCACGCGCGCGCTCCGCATCCCGGAGGTCACGCGGCGGCTGGAGGATGTCGGCGCCGCGCCGGCCATGGGCACGCCCGAGGAGTTCGCCACCTTCCTCCGCGCCGAGCTCGACCGCTGGGCCGAGGTGGTGCGCGTCTCCGGCGCGCGCGCGGACGACTGACGGGTTCCCTGCGCGCTGTTACAATTGGCGACGGACGGAAACCGGCCCCGGATCGTAACATGCGTGGCATGGAACCAGCCGCACACATCCTCGTCCTCGACGACGACCGGGAGATTCGCGAACTCCTCGGGAAATTCCTGGAGAAGCAGGGCCTGCGCGTGACCCTGGCCCGCGATGCGCGCGAGGCCCGGCGCGTCTGGCCGCTCGCGCGCTACAGCCTCGTCGTGCTCGACCTGATGCTGCCCGGCGAATCCGGCCTCGATGTCGCCCGCTGGCTGCGCAGCCAGTCCAACGTGCCCATCGTCATGCTGACCGCGATGGGGGAGGAGACAGACCGGATCGTCGGCCTCGAACTCGGCGCCGACGACTACATGGCCAAGCCCTTCAACCCCCGCGAGCTGCTGGCCCGCATCCGCGCCGTGCTGCGCCGCGCCCAGGGCGGCGGCGATGCCAACGGCCTGAGCGAGGAGGCCGGCGGCACGCTGCACTTCGCCGGCTGGATCCTGGAGGCCTCGCGGCGGCGCCTGCTCAATCCGCAGGGCGCCGAGGTGCCGCTGACCGGCGGCGAGTACGAGTTGCTGACGACCCTGCTGGAGCGCCCCAACCGCGTGCTGACGCGCGACATGCTGATGGACCTGCTGCACAACCGCCAGCCGGGCCCCTTCGACCGGGCCATCGACGTCGCCGTCTCCCGCCTGCGCCGCAAGCTCGAGGATGACGGGCGCAACCCCTCGGTCATCAAGACGGTGCGCGGCGGCGGCTACGTGCTCTCGGCCAATGTCGAGCGGGCATAGTGGAAAACGGCATCGCCCGCCGCTTCTGGCCCTCGAGCCTCGCGGGCCGCACCGCGCTGATGCTGATCCTCGGCCTCATGGCCGTGCAGGCGCTGGGCCTCACCATCCATGCCTTCGACCGGGTGGAGCTGCAGCGCACCTCGGAGGCGCGCGAGAATTCCGTCCGCGCCTTCAACCTCTGGCGCGCGCTGGTGATCTCGCCGCCCGAGCGGCGGTCGGCCATCCTCGCCGAGGCGGACCTGCCCTCCACCCTGTCCGCCACCTATGACGCGCAGCCTTCCACCCCGCCCGACCTGCCGCCGGTCCCGATACACATCGCGCGGCTCTTCCGGGTCGAGGGGCCGGGGCCCAGCTCGCTGCCGGCGCCGCCGCGCCGCTTCCGGCCCGTGGAGGTTCGCGCGGGCGAGGTGGAGCGGAATGCCTTCTCCATCTCCATGCGCTTCCCGGATCAGGGCTGGCTGAACCTGACCTTCCGCCATCCCACGCCGCGCCCCTGGCATTCCGACACCTTCCTCATCGCCTTCATCGCCATGTCGGTGACGGCGGCGCTGCTGATCCTCTGGGGTGTACGCCGGCTGACGCGGCCCGTGGCCGACCTCGCGGCCGCCGCGACCCGCCTGGGTCGCGACGTGAACGCGCCCGCGCTGCCCGAATCCGGCCCCGCCGAGGTCGCGACGGCGGCAGCCGCCTTCAACACCATGGCCGCCAATATCCGCCGCTTCGTCGCCGACCGGACGCAGATGCTGGCCGCCATCAGCCACGACCTGCGCACGCCCATCACCCGCCTGCGCCTGCGCGCCGAATTCCTGGAGGATGACGAGCAGCGGGCCAAGATGCTGGCCGACCTCGCGGAGATGGAGGCGATGATCGCCTCGACGCTCGCCTTCGCCCGCGACGATGCGGCGAACGAGCCGGCCATCTCCGTGGACCTGGCGAGCCTCGCGCGCACCGTGCTGGACGAGGCGGCCGACGCCAGCCCCGAGCATGCCGCCGACATCGTCTTCGACGGGCCAGAGCACCTGGTCATGCGGCTCCGGCCGGTGGCGCTCAAGCGGGCTCTCTCCAACCTCGTCGGCAATGCGCTGAAGTATGGCGACGCCGCGCGGCTGGCGCTGGAACGGCGGGGCGAGAGCGTGGTCATGCTGCTGGACGATGCGGGGCCCGGCATCCCGGAGGATTCGCAGGAGAAGGTCTTCCAGCCGTTCCAGCGCATCGAGGGCAGCCGCAACCGCGAGACGGGGGGGACCGGCCTCGGCCTCACCATCGCCCGCAGCATCCTGCGCGCCCATGGCGGCGAGGTGACGCTGCACAACCGCCGCGAGGGCGGGCTGAGGGTGGCGATCCGGCTGCCCGGGTGATAGGCCGGGAAAAAACTTTCCCGGAGCACCTCATGGCCCTCAAGGCTGGCATCATCCCCGTGACCCCCTTCCAGCAGAACTGCACGCTGGTCTGGGACGACGCGACCCAGGAGGCCACGGTCATCGACCCCGGCGGGGACGTGGCCGAGATCCTGGCCCAGCTGGAGAAGCAGGGGCTGAAGCTGGTGCAGATCCTGCTCACCCACGGCCATATCGACCACGCCGGCGGCGCCGACGAATTGCGCGAGAAGACCGGCATTGCGGTGATCGGCCCGCAGCTCGGCGACAAGATGCTGCTCGACAACCTGGAGAGCCAGGGCCGGGCCTATGGGCTCGACGGCTCGCGCAACCTGGTGCCCGACCGCTGGCTGGACGAGGGCGACACCGTCACCCTCGGCGGCGAGGAATTCGCCATTTATCACTGCCCCGGACACTCGCCGGGCAGCCTCGTCTATGTGAGCACCAAGCTGCGCGTGGCCTTCGTGGGCGACGTGCTGTTCCAGGGCTCGATCGGCCGCACCGACTTCCCCTATGGCGACCACGACGCGCTGATATCGGCCATCCAGTCCAAGCTGCTGCCGCTGGGCGACGAGATCGGCTTCGTCTGCGGCCATGGGCCAAGCTCGGATTTCGGCACGGAGCGGCGGACCAACCCCTTCCTTCAGGGCTGAGATGAGCTTCGGCCGCGCCTTCGCACGAGCCCTGGGCGGCGCGGTGCTGGGCTGGCTGGCGATGATCCTCGCCGTCGCGGCCGTCGAGCCGCGCCTGTTGATGCTGCTCGTCTTCTGGCCGGTCTACGGCATCCACCTCGTGCTGTCGGGGCTGGTCGCGGCCCTGCTGACGGCCTGGCTCGCGCGGCGGCTTTCCAGAGGCGCCATTCTCGCCATCTCCGCGGTGCTGGCCGTGGCGCTTTTCGCGGCACTGCCGCTGTGGTTCCTGTCGCTCAACGCCAACAGCACGCGCTGGTAGCCTTGCCGGCCGCGCCGCCGGCACGCCATTCTGGCCACCAGCAATTTGGGGAGCCTGGCATGGCGGAGTTCGACCTGGTGGTGCGCGGCGGCGAGGTCGCGACCGGCTTCGGAACCACGCGCTGCGACATCGG
>JAQGHZ010000077.1 GCA_028291485.1 Rubritepida sp.
CTCGAGTCATGGTCGTGGAGAGGAGCAGGCGCGCTCCGGTCACGTCCGGCAGCGACAGCGAGCATTCCGCGGTTCCGAAATTCAGTGCCACCAGCAGGCGCGCACCGGCCCGATCGCGGCGCTCAAAGGCATAGACCATTTCATTGGCCATCAGCGGGACGTAGTCGCCTGCCTGCAAGGCGGGGTGGCTGCCGCGCAGCGCAATCAACGCCCGGTGCAGATGTAGGATCGAATGCGGATCCTCGGCCATGGAAGCCACGTTGCGCGTGCGGCGGTCGGCATTCAGGGGAAGCCAGGGCACGCCGGTCGTGAAGCCGCCGCCTTCCGAGCCGTCCCACGGCATCGGCGTCCGCTGGGGGTCGCGCCCCAGGTCCAGTCCGGGCTCGTTCCTCTCCCAGGGATCCTGGGCTTGCGCCGGATCGACCGGCACGTTCTGCAGGCCGATCTCGTCGCCGTAGTAGATCGTGGGCGTGCCGCGTAGCGTCAGGAGCAACATGGCGGCGATGCGTGCCTGGGCCTCGCCGACGCGCGTCGCGATGCGCTTCTGGTCGTGGTTGCCGAGCACCCAGTTGGGCCAGCCGGCCGCGGGCAGCGCGGCCTCGTACTCCTCCACGATGCGGGCGATGTGGCGGGGCGACCAGCGCGCGAAGATCAGCTGGAAGTTGAACGGCAGATGCGCGCCGCTCAGGTCTGTGCCGTAGTAGGCGACGAGCCGCTCGACGGGCAGGTAGATCTCCCCGATCAGCAGCCGGTCCGCATAGGCATCCAATTGCGCCCGCATCTCCGCCACCACCTCGTGGATCTCGGGCCGGTCGCAGGAATAGTGCTGCAGGAGGCGGTCGATCCCGGCCTGATGGGGCTGCCAGGCGGGGTTCGGCGGGTTGTCGCGGAACTCGGCATCCTTGATGAGGTGCCAGAGGACATCCACGCGGAAGCCGTCCACGCCCCGGTCCAGCCAGAAGCGCAGCACCCCGTACATGGCGCGGCGCACCTCCGGGTTGCGCCAGTTCAGATCCGGCTGAGCCTCTAGGAAGGCGTGGTAGTAATACTGGCCCGAGGAGGCGTCGAAGCTCCAGGCGCTGCCGCCGAAATTCGCAAGCCAGTTGTTGGGTGGGCCGCCATCCGGCGCCGGATCGCGCCAGATGTACCAGTCGCGCTTCGGATCGTGCCGAGAGGAGCGACTTTCCAGGAACCAGGGATGCCGGTCGGAGGTGTGGTTCGGCACGAAGTCGAGGATCACCTTGAGGCCGCGGCCATGGGCCTCCTCCAGGAGGAGGTCGAATTCGGCAAGCGTGCCGAAAATGGGATCGATGCCGCAGTAATCCGCGATGTCGTAGCCGAAGTCGGCCATGGGCGAAGGGTAGATCGGAGAGATCCAGATCGCCTCCACCCCCAACCAGCGGAGATCATCGAGCCGGCGACGAATGCCGTTGATGTCGCCGATTCCATCTCCGTTGCTGTCCTGTAGCGACCGCGGGTAGATCTGATACACGACGCTGCGCTGCCACCAGGGAAGCTCGCTCATCTTACGCTCTCGCCTGCTTTCCTGGCGTGAACGCCCGAACCCGAGCTTTGATGCGGAGATCAAGGCGTTTTAGCACCGACGCATTGAGCACGGCGTGAGGAGCGCGCCGAGATCGGAGCCAACCGGGCAAATTTCAGCTTCACCCATGTTAACGACATTTCGCCGGGGAGCCGACATCCTTGTTTCTATGCATGGATGCAAACTGCAGCTTACCTCCGCGATCGGTGAGCGGATCGAACTCGGGGAACTGGTCCTCCGGACCATCGAGTTGGTGCCGATCCTCTCGCTCCGGCAGAAGCATGCGATGCTGCTGATCTCGCGTAGCGATACGTGGAGAGGCAAGCCTCGACGGCTTTGGCTGCATGCGCTCACGGCCTCGGCGCTCCTGAAACTGGGGCTCATCCTTGAGGTGCAGGACCCGGATCAACCCGACGCGAGCCCGCTTGTCTTTCCCACGGAGCTGGGCCGCCTCCTCATCGTTGCCCTGCGGACAATGCCGAAGCGGTCCGATCATGTAAGGGCTCCGGACACCGGCGATCACGAGAGGGACTGAGGGGCCCACCGGCTCGCGGCCATGCCCTCAGGTCGCCTTCTCCCGCGCGGGCGTCGCGCCGGGCGGACAGACCTATTCCATGAGCCGGTCGATCGTGATCGGCAGGCTACGGATGCGCTTTCCGGTCGCGTGATAAATGGCATTGGCGACCGCCGCGGCGGTGCCGACGATGCCGATCTCGCCGACGCCCTTCACCCCCAGCGGCGTGACTTCCGGATCGTGCTCGTCCACGAAGATCACGTCGATCGCCTCGACATCGGCATGGGCCGGCACGTGATACTCCGCGAGATTGTGATTCATCCACCGGCCGAGCTTCTTGTCGGCGAAGGTCTCCTCATGGAGCGCCATGCCGATGCCCATCACGACACCGCCCAGGATCTGGCTGCGGGCCGTCTTGGGATTGATGATGCGGCCCGCCGCGACGGCGTTCACGATGCGGGTGACACGGACCTGACCCAGTTCCTCGTCGACCCTGACCTCGCAGAAGATGGCGCTGTGCGTGTTGCGGGATTTCCGCGCCATCGAGACCAGGCCGCTGATTCCGGAAGATGCCGTCTCCTCCTCCTCGATCACGGCGAGCTCCGCGGCGCGCATCGCCTCGATTACTCCGACGCTCTTGCCGGCATCGGATTTCAGCGTGATGCGCCCATCGGCGAAGACCACCTCGTCGAGGGACGCGCCCCCGAGCGGACGGCCTTCGACCTTGTCGGCAGCCTTCAGGAGCTTCTTCGCCACCGACTGGCAGGCCAGCTGAACCGCCGCGCCGGACGATGCCGCGGCCCAGGAGCCGCCTTCGACGGGCGAGGTGGGCAAGCTGCTGTCGCCGAGCCTGGCCGTGATCTGCTCCGGCGGCAGGCCGAGCGTGTCGGCCGCGACCAGCGCCATGACGGTGTAGGTCCCGGTGCCGATGTCCGAGGTCGCGCAGGCGACCTCCAGGTGGCCGTTCGCGCTCAGCTTGGCGCTCGCGCTGGTCTTGCTGAACATGGCGTCCCACATGCCCGTGGCCATGCCCCAGCCGATGAGCTCGCGGCCTTCCTTCATCGAGCGCGGCTCGGGCGAGCGCCTCTCCCAGCCGAACCGCGCGGCGCCCTCGCGATAGGCCTCTCGCAGCGCCTTGCTGGTGAACGGCGTGCCGTTCATCGCGTCCACCTCGGAATAGTTGATCATCCGGAGCTCGAGCGGATCGACCCTGGCCGCATAGGCCAGCTCATCCATGGCGATCTCGAACAGCGTCATGCCCGTCGCCGCGCCGGGCGCCCGCATGTCCGCGGAGGTGTAGGTGTCCCGCGGAGCGATGGCATAGGTGCCCATGGCGTTGGGGCTGGCGTAGTTCATCATGCCCCAGATGACGATGTCCTCCATGTTGTCCTCGAAGCGCGACGTCGAGGTCGTGGCGTCGGTGATGACGGCGTTCAGCTTGCCGGAACTGTCGGCGCCGAGGCGGATGCTCATCGTGCATTCCGGGCGATGGGCGTGGGTGAACATCTGCTGGCGCGTCATCACGACGCGGACCGAGCGCTTCATGTGCTTGGCGGCGAGGGTGGCGACCTGGACCTGCCATTGCGGCCGCAATCCCGAACCGAAGGCACCGCCCACATAGGCGTTCACCACGCGCACATCTGACTTGGAAAAGCCGAAGGCCGAGGCGAGGAAGCTCTGCACGCCCTGGGAGCCCTGTGTCTTGTCATAGACGGTGATCTTTCCTTCGCCATGCCACTCCACGGTCGTGGCGTGCATCTCCATCGGATTGTGATGCTCCGTGGCGAGGTGGTACTCGGCGTCCACCTTGACCTCGGACCTGGTGAAAGCCGCCCCGGCATCGCCGCGGTTCTTGGGCGGCTGGAAGGAGCTGCGCTTCTTCGAGGGCTCGAACTTCTCGGCGAGCGAGGCCTGGAAGTCGACATTGTGCGCTTCTTCCTCGTAACTCACCTGCACGAGGGTCGAGGCATATCGGGCGGCCTCAAAGGTCTCGGCGAGCACCAGTGCGACGGGTTGCCCGGCGAAGAGGATCTTCTCGTCGTGGAGGGCCTTGAACGGCTCTCCCGGGATGTCGAGCTCGTCCTTCCAGCTTCGGTTGAACCACGCCTCGGATGGCCGGTTCTCGTGCGTCAGGACCTCCACCACGCCGGGCACCTGGCGTGCCAGCGCGTCGTCGATCCCGGTGATGCGGCCCTTGGCGATCCGGCTCGGCACCGCCACGCCGTAGAGGAGATCAGGCAGCGCGTATTCGGCGGCATATCGGGCGCGGCCGGTGACCTTGTCCACACCATCGACGCGCGGCAGAGGCGTGCCGATGCCGACCTTGGCGAAAGCATCCATGACGGGCCTCCTAGGCGATGCGCTTGTCAGTCTGAGATTGCGGGGTCCCCGCCGCGGCCTGGGACAGCGCGCGCAGGATCGCCTTCCGGGCGAGCGGGATCTTGAAGTCGTTCTCGCCCTGCCCCACTGCGCCTTCCAGCAAGGCCTCTGAGGCGCGCTCGAAGACCTGGCGGCCGGGCTGCTCGTTCCGCATCGCCTCCTCGGCCTGCGGACGGCGCCAGGGCTTGTGGGCCACACCGCCCAGCGCGATGCGGACCTCCGCGATGCGACCCTCTTCCAGCCTCATCGCCACGGCGACGGAGACGAGGGCGAAGGCATAGGAAAGACGATCGCGCAGCTTCAGATAGGTGTAATTCTGCGCAAAGCCTTCGGCCGGAAGATCGATGGAGGTCACCAGCTCGCCTGGCTTCAGCGTGTTGTCACGCCAGGGCTCGTCGCCCGGCAGCCGGTGATAATCCTCGAACGGAATGGCCCGGTCGCCTTCCGGCCCGGTGACGCGCACCACGGCTGATAAAGCGGCGAGCGCGACGCACATGTCGGAGGGATGGGTGGCGATCCATTCGGGGCTTGAGCCCCGGATCGCGTTGTACCGATAGACGCCACCGAACGCGCAGCAGCCCAGGAGCGGACTCCGAATGTTGCATGGCGTCTGGACGTCGTAGAAATACACACATCGCGTCCGCTGGTTGAGATTGCCGCCGTTGGTGGCGGCATTGCGCAGTTGCGGACTGGCGCCGGCCAGGATAGCGGAAGACAGGAGTGGGTAGCGGCTCGCCACGCGGTCGTCATAGGCCGTGTCGGCATTGGTCACGAGGGCGCCGAGCCTGAGGCTGCCATCCGGCATCTCCGTGATATCGCGCAGCGGCAGGCGGTTGATGTCGACCAGCTCCCGCGGGCGTTCCACACTCTCCTTCATCAGATCGATGAGATTGGTGCCGCCGGCGAGGAAGGCGACATGCTCGCCGGCGCCCTGGCGCACCGCCTCGGGGATATCGGCAGCGCGGAGATAATCGAAGCGGTTCATGGCCTCTGCTCCGTTCCCAGCACCTCGAGTACCGCGTCGGCGATGTTGGTATACGCGCCGCAGCGGCAGAGATTCCCGCTCATCTGTTCGCGCACCTCTTCCCGCGTGTGCGCCCTGCCCTCCGCGATCAGGCCCGCGGCGGAACAGATCTGCCCCGGCGTGCAGTAGCCGCACTGGAAGGCGTCGTGCTGGATGAAGGCGGCCTGAAGCGGATGGAGCTCGCCAGCTTCGCCAAGCCCCTCGATGGTCGTGACGGTGGACCCATCCAGGGAGACGGCGAGCTTGAGGCAGCTGTTGATTCGCCTTCCATCCAACAGCACGGTGCAGGCCCCGCACTGGCCGTGGTCGCAGCCCTTCTTCGTGCCGGTCAGGTCGAGCTGTTCTCGAAGGAGATCGAGGAGGGTCGTCCAGGGCTCTACCACGAGACCGCGCTCGGCGCCGTTGATCGTGAGTGTCACACCTGCCCTGCCGATCCGCTCGCTGGCCCGTTCGGCTGCAGGTGCTGGAGTTGTAGGGTCGACCATGTGGATCTCCTGACGGGCCACGGCGCTCTCAGGCCAAACCCGGCAGGCAGGAGAAAGTTCGAAAATAACTTGATATCAAATGTTAATGCGACATTGCCCGCCGTCGCTCGGATTAGACCTCGCCATCCAAGGGCAGCTCCCAACGCTTGTCGATGTGCCTTGCCGCGACGGTAGCCTGTCCCATCGCAACGACGCTCTGATCCAGCCCGCATGATATCGCTAGCGGCATAAAGGTGGGCGACGCTCCTCTAGAAGGAGCGCATCTCGCTCGCGCCAGCTTCGCAATCGCATCTGCTGTTGCGACTCATTTCGGCACTCGCCAGCACCGGCCGCGTCGCCTCCGCCTCATAACGAATGC
>JAQGHZ010000078.1 GCA_028291485.1 Rubritepida sp.
GCGGCATGCGCTCGCGCCCCTTCGACGGCGAGGGCCAGCGCGGCCAGCGCCGCGCGCTGGTCGAGAACGGCGTGCTCACCACCTGGCTGCTCGACGGCCGCAGCGCGAAGCAGCTCGGGATGACCACCACGGGCCATGCCTCGCGCGGCACCGGCGGCCCGCCGGGCCCGGCACCGACCAACCTCTGGCTGGAGCCGGGGACGCTCTCGCCCGAGGCGCTGATGGCCGATATCCGCGAAGGCCTCTTCATCACCGAGCTCATCGGCATGGGCGTGAACGGCATCACCGGGGACTACTCGCGGGGCGCGGCCGGCTTCATGATCCGCGACGGCAAGCTGGCCGAGCCGGTCAGCGAGATCACCATCGCCGGCAAGCTGCCCGAGATGTTCCTCGCCATGACCGCGGCGGACGACCTCGTCTACAAGCGCGGCACAGACGTGCCGACGCTGCGGATCGACGGGATGACGCTCGCCGGGGCATGAATCCCGGCATGGACAACACGCAGGTCACGCTGATCGTCGGGGCCACGGGTGCGGCGGCGAGCCGCATCCTGGAGCGGGGCAGGGCGCAGCCGGGCCAGACGCTGATCGGCCTCTCGCGCCATAAGCCGGCCGGCGACAACCTCTGGCTCACGGCCGATCTGGACGACGTCCGGCGCCTGACCGAAGCCCTCGCGACGCGGCCGGACATCAGCCGCATCGTCTATGCCTCGCGCGCGCCGCATGGCGAGACGGGCGTGGAGGACGTGCCCGGCAACCTGCGCATGCTGCGCAACCTGGTGGACGCCGCCGAGGCCAGCCTGCCGGGTCTCGCGCATATCCATCTCATCCACGGCGCGAAGTGGTACGGCATGCATCTCGGCCCCTACCGCACGCCCTCGCGCGAGGACGATCCGCGCCATCCGCCGCCGAATTTCTACTACGACCAGCAGGATTTCATCGCCGGGCGCCAGCGCGGCAAGGGCTGGGTCTGGTCCACCAGCCGCCCCAACTTCGTGCTCGACGTCGCGCCCGGCCGCGCGCGCAACATGGTCTCGACGCTGGGCGCCTATGCCGCGATCTGCCGCGAGCTGGACGAGCCCTTCGATTTCCCGGGCTGGCCCAGCACCTGGAATGCCCTGCACGAGGTGACCGACGCGAAGCTGCTGGCGGACGGCGTGCTCTGGATGATCGGCGAGCCACGCTGCGCCAATCGCGCCTTCAACATGACCAATGGCGACGCCTTCCGCTGGTCCGACCTCTGGCCCTTCCTGGCGGAGCAGTTCGGCTGCCGTCCGGGCGGCGTCGCCAGCCGCTACATGACCTTCTGGAGCGACGGCAAGGACGCGGTCTGGGAGCGGATCCGCGCCCGCGATGGCCTCGCCTTGCCGCTCGACCAGGTCGCGAGCTGGCCCTTCTTCGATTTCGTCATGGGGATGGGTTACGACGTGCTCTGCTCCATGACATCAGCGCGCGAGGCCGGATTCAACGGCTTCGTGAACAGCTGGACCATGTTCTCCGACCAGATCGCCGCCTATCGCGCCGCGCGGATTCTGCCGCCGATCTAGCTCATCGACCATCGACGTATCGGGCTTGTGCCGTTACGCACGGCGCAAGGCGCCCTCTCCCGCGCCATCTTCCCCTCCCATCGGATCACGACCATGCCACGCGGCCCCGCGCTTCCCGTTCTTGCAACCCATGGTGGAAAATTCCACTGCGACGAGGTGTTCGCCTATGCCGTGCTGCGGCTGGCGCTGGGCCTGCGTGAGCCCGGACAGGATCATGTGCTGCGGCGCACCCGCAAGCAGGACCTGATCGAAACGGCCGATATCGTCTGGGACGTGGGCTTCGTGTTCGACGAGGCCACGAGCCGCTTCGACCATCACCAGCGCGGCGCCCCGCTGCGCGCCGACGGAACGCCCTTCTCCTCGGCGGGCCTCGTCTGGCGCGTTTACGGGGAACGCGCGATGGCCGAGCTGCTGAAGGCGAGCGGGTCCGAAGCCTTCGCCGCCACCATCGCCGCCGAACTCGACGAGACCATGGTGCGGACGATCGACGAGATCGACAACGGCGTCCCCGCCGACGCCCCGGCCCGGCGCGATGCGCTTGGCCTGGCCTCGCTGATCGGCGACTTCAATCCCACCTGGGACGATCCCGCGGGGGGCGGTCCGACCGCCGGCGACGTGGCGTTTCTGGAGGCCGCCGATATGGCGTCCGGCCTGCTGTGCCGCCGCGTGGAAGGGCTGCGGGCACGTCTTGCGGCCGAGGCCAGCGTCCTCGCCGCGCACGGGGCCGGCGAAGACCCGCGCATCCTGGTGCTGGACCGCGGAATGCCGTGGAAGAACGTGGTCTTCTCGCACGACCTGCCCGTCCTGTTCGCCGTGTCGCCCGCCTCGAACGGAAACTGGATGCTGGACACGATGCCGCCGGAGCCAGGCTCCTTCGCGCAGCGGCTGCCGCTGCCGGAAGCCTGGGCCGGGCTGGAGGCGGAGGCGCTCGCGGCGAAGACGGGCATCGCGGATGCCGTCTTCGTGCATCTGCGCCGCTTCGTGGGCGCCGCCAGGTCGCGTGCCGGCGCCGTGGACATGGCGCGCAAGGCCATGGGGGATGCCCGGTCCAGCGAAGCCGCCTGACCGGAAACCCTTGCGGTCGCCGGCGCGATGTTCATGATCCTCTGACGAGAGCTGGGCCCCGCCAACGAGGGCTCGCCGGGAGGGGAACGAACAGATGGACCGCGACACCGAGCCGACGACGCAGATCCTGACGCCACGCCGCTCGCTCCTGCTGGGGGGCACCGGCCTTGCCACCGCCGCCATCTGGCCGGCCGGCCGCGCGCTGGCCCAGGCCTCCGACAATGTCGTGAAGATCGGCGTGCTGGACGACATGTCCGGCGTCTTCGCCGACCAGCAGGGGATGGGCGACGTCGTCTCCGCCCGCATGGCCATCGAGGATTTCGGCGGCCGCGTGCTGGGGGCGCCTATCGAGCTGGTCTACGCCGACCTGCAGAACCGGCCCGACATCGGCATGGG
>JAQGHZ010000084.1 GCA_028291485.1 Rubritepida sp.
AGGGCAGCAGCCAGGTCAGGGAGGGGAGAGGGGATTTCACCCCCAAGCCATGCCAAGCCCGGCCGTATGCGGTCAAGCTATAGCGTGGCGATCTGGCCATCTCCCACCGCCGCCAGGAAGCTCGCCACCCCCGCCACCGTCACTCCGGGCAGCAGCGGGGCCGCCACCAGCCCTTCCGCGCGCAGCCCCGCCTCGCAGGCGAGCAGCCGCAGGCCGAGCTCCTGCGCCGCCTCCAGCAGCACGGCGATGCCGGCGACGCCGGTCCCGGCCA
Organism: Rubritepida sp.; assembly: GCA_028291485.1. Classification (GTDB taxonomy): domain Bacteria; phylum Pseudomonadota; class Alphaproteobacteria; order Acetobacterales; family Acetobacteraceae; genus Roseococcus. Next base: position 272 of record JAQGHZ010000084.1, read on the forward strand.
GGGCGGCCTCGCGCGGGTCGGCCAGCAGGGGCGCATCGGTCAGGAAGAGCCGGCAGCCGGCATTGGTGGCGAAGAGCGTGACTGGCCGGCCGAGCGCGGCGGCGGCGGCGGCCAGCGTCAGCGCGTAGTGGCCGCGCTCGTGCCCGCCCGAGATGAGCAGGATCCCGAGAGGCGTCACGAATGCGCCGAGAGGTCGCGGATGGTCGCCTTCTCGCCGCAGAGGGCACATTCCAGGTCGCGCCGCAGCTTCACCATGCGGAAACGGGCGTCCAGCGCGTCCCAGAGCAGCAGGCGGCCCGACATGTCTTCGCCGATGCCGAGGATCACCTTCAGCACCTCGGTGGCCTGGAGCGTTCCCATCACGCCGACCACCGCGCCGAGCACCCCGGCCTGCGAGCAGGTGGGGACCATGCCCTCGGGCGGCATCTCGGGGTGGAGGCAACGGTGGCAGGGGTGCGGCGGGCCCTCATGCGCGCGGAAGACGGAGAGCTGGCCCTCGAATCGGAGCACGGCGGCGCTGACCAGGGGCTTTTGCAGCAGGTGGCAGGCGTCGCCGAGGAGGAAGCGCGTCGGGAAATTGTCGGTGCCGTCGCAGATCACGTCGTATTGCGGGATCAGCTCCTCGGCGGCGGCACGGTCCATGCGGCGGGTGTGGAGCTCGAGCCGCACATCAGGGTTGAGGTCGCGGAGCGCGACGGCGGTGCTGTCCGTCTTGTACTGGCCGATGCGCGCGGTGCTGTGGGCCACCTGCCGCTGGAGGTTGGAGAGCTCCAGCGCGTCATGGTCCACGAGGCCGAGCGTGCCGACGCCGGCCGCGGCGAGGTAGAGCGCCAGGGGAGAGCCCAGCCCGCCCGCGCCGACGATGAGCACCCGCGCCGCGCGCAGCTTCGCCTGACCGATCGCGCCCACCTCCTTGAGGAGGATGTGGCGCGAATAGCGGTGCAGCTCGTCTTCGGTGAAATCGAGGTCCATGACAGGGATATGGTGCCTAAATCATCTCGCGCACCACCCCCGCATGCATCAGGTTTGAGGCGGTCGGGCCCTCTGTTCCTGCAGGAGCCGAAGCTCGCTCTCGCGCTGCGAGTTGATGGAGTTCACGGCCAGCTCGCAACTTGTCGGCGCGCCGCCAGCCGTCGGCCGATCCGTGCAGGCTGCCCGAACGGCGGCGATCCGCTCATCGGCCTGGGAACTGATGTCGCGGCGCCGCACATCATACACATTGTCGCCGCCGGCAACGGCCTGGGCGAGGGGAAGCGTGACGTGAACGCTGCCGGGATATTCGCCGATCGCGCCCGACGCGGCATCGACGGCGATCCCGATGATGCCCCCGACCAGGATGTTGCCGAGGGTCATGGCCTGGAAGCCGGCAGGTATGTTGGTGAAGCCTGGCTGATATCCAGGGCGTTCGCAGCGGACCGACATATTGCGGGAGGATCGGCTGACCGTCACGGTCCCCGGCGTGGCGCTGACCGCCCCGACCACGGCGCCGTCACGTTGCATCTGGCAAACCGCCTGCGACGGCTCGCTCGTAACAGTGATGGGCTGCGAAGTCCCGGTCGTGATCGTCGCGCAAGCCGAAGTCATGACGAGGCATAATAAAGCCAAAATACGAAGCACTTTTTTGGAATCCCTCTTCTCATTAACGGAAGGACCCTCGATTATTCCACTACGATTAACAATACGTTACAATACGGATCCACCCGTGCTGCCAAACCCACCGGTTCCGCGCTGCGTCTCAGGAAGGACCACGACCTCTTCCCATTCCGCGCGCGTCACCGGCGCGAAGACGGCCTGGGCAATGCGGTCGCCGCGGGCGACCACGAAGGACTCGGCGCCCGTGTTGAGCAGGATCACGCCGACCTCCCCCCGGTAATCCTCGTCCACCGTGCCCGGCGTATTGGGCAGGGTGATGCCATGCTTCAGCGCGAGGCCGGAGCGCGGGCGGACCTGCATCTCGTAGCCCTCGGGCAACGCGATGCAGAGGCCGGTCGGCACCAGGGCGCGGCCACCGGCCGGAACGGTCATCGCCTTCGCGGCCAGCAGGTCCATGCCCGCCGCACCCGAGGTCGCATAGGTCGGCAGCGGGAGTCCTTCCGCATGCGGCAGCCGTTGCACCAGAACCTTCATGCGAAAAACTCCGCCACGCGTGCCGCGAGCCGTATGCCCACCGCTTCCTTCGCCATCCTCGGCCAATCCTCCACGCCCGCGGCGCTGACGAGGTGCACGGTGTTCTCGCCGCCCCCGAAGACATCGCCCGAAACGTCATTCGCCACGATCCAGTCGCAGCCCTTCCGCGCCAGCTTCTGCCGCGCGTGTTCGATCACATGCTCGGTCTCGGCCGCGAAGCCGATGACGAGCTTCGGGCGCGAGGCGTGCTTCGAGAGGGTCGCCAGAATGTCGGGGTTCAGCGTCATCGCGAGGGTCGGTGCGCCAGCACCTGGCTCCTTCTTCAGCTTCTGATCCGCCTCATGCGCCACGCGCCAGTCGGCGACCGCCGCGCTGAAGATGGCGGCATCGGCCGGCAGCGCGGCCTCGCAGGCGGCCAGCATCTCGCGGGCAGTCTCGATGCGCTTCACGTCGACGCCGGGAGGCGGCGGGACCGTCACCGGCCCCGTCACCAGCGTCACGCGCGCGCCCAGCGCCGCCAGGGCGGCGGCGATGGCGTGCCCCTGTTTTCCGCTGCTGCGGTTGGAGATGTAGCGCACGGGGTCGATCGGCTCCTGCGTCGGCCCGGCGGTGACCAGGACGTGTCTTCCGTGGAGCGGCCCGTCCGCGAAAAGCGCGCGGATCGCCTCGAGCATCTCCTCGGGCTCGGAGAGACGGCCCGGGCCGCTCTCCGGTTCGGCCATGGGGCCGTCGGTCGGCCCCACGAAGCGGAGGCCGCGCGACCGCAGCAGCGCCACGTTCGCCACGGTCGCCGGATGCGCCCACATGGCCGGGTTCATCGCCGGCGCGGCCAGCACCGGCGCGCGGGTGGCCAGCAGCACACAGCCCGCCAAGTCCTCCGCGAAGCCCTGCGCCATCTGCGACAGTCGGCTCGCCGAGGCCGGCGCCACGACCACCGCATCGGCCCAGCGGGCCAGGCGGATATGGCCGAGCTCGGCCTCGGCTGCCCAGAGGTCGTCCTGGACGGGCTCGCCGGTGAGGGCGGCGAGCGATTCCTTCGTCACGAAGCGTGCCCCGCCGGCGGTCAGCACGGCGCGCACCGTGGCGCCCTCCGCGCGCAGCAGGCGGACCAGCATCAGCGCCTTGAAGGCGGCGACGCTGCCAGAGACGATCAGGAGAATCTTTCGGCCGAGGAGCATGATCCGGCGAGCCTAGGCCAGGATCAGCGCGCACGGAACATGAGCAGCAGCCCGGCCAGGGTGATCGCCCCGCCCAGCAGGTCGCCCCAGGCCAGCCTTTCGCCGAGCAGCGCCCAGCCG
>JAQGHZ010000095.1 GCA_028291485.1 Rubritepida sp.
GATTCACCTCGCGCGGGTCGGCGCCACCCGAGTCCACATCCACGGCGGTCAAAGCGGGCAGGGGAGAGAAGATCAGCCGCCCGCCGCCCGGCAGCGTCCAGTCGGGCGCGTGAAGCCGCTCCACCTCATCCTCGACGGCATCGTCGAAGGCGATGCCCTGGCGGATCCGGGACGAACCGGCCAGCGCCCGGCGCAGCCGCGCGACCTCGGCTGCATCGTCGGCGAGGACCACGGCCTGCGGATGCGCCAGGGCCCAGCGCAGCGCGGCATCCGGCCCGCGCTCGATCACGCCGTCTCCCTCCGTTTGAGGGATGCGCGCCGTCACGCGCTTGCCCTTGCCGCCCTGGGCGGCACGGGTGACGCGCAGGGTCAGGTAGGTGCCCTCGGGCGGGAGGCGGCGGCCTTCGGTATCGCCCTCGGGGAGAAAGCCCGTCTCGCCCCCGGGCAAGGCCACGAAGGCACCCGACAGGGCCGGCATGGCGGAGACGATCCGGCCCCTGACGATGTCGCCCACGCCGTCGGGCCGAGAGGGCCGTTCAAGCCGGTAGCCGTCCAGCACGCCGTCGCGCAGCAAGGCCACGCGCCGCTCGCCAGGGGAGCGCGACAGGCGGACCTCGATCATGGCTTCAGCCAGCCGCAGCCCCGAAGCAGCTGCGCCGTCTCGAAGAGCGGCAGGCCGACCACGTTGGAATGGCTCCCGGACAGGAAGCGCACGAACATCTCGGCCGCGCCCTGCAGCGCATAGCCGCCGGCCATGCCGCGCCACTCGCCGCCGGCGACATAGGCCGCGATCTGCTGGTCCGTCAGCCGCTGGAAGGCGAGCACCGTCGTCACCAGCCGCTGGCCCACATGCCCATCCGGCCGCCGCAGCACGACGCCCGTGTACACCTGGTGCCGCCGGCCCGAGAGCAGGTTCAGGAAACGCGTGGCTTCCGCCTCGTCGCCCGGCTTGCCCAGGATGCGGCGCCCGACGCCGACCACGGTATCGGCCGCCAGCACCAGCGCGTCCGCGTGCTCATCCCCTTGGGCCGCAGCCACCGCCTTGGCGGCGGCCAGGCGCGCGGCCAGCTGACGCGGCAGCTCGTCGCGGCGGGGCGTTTCGTCGATGTCGGTGGGTGCCACGCGATCCGGCGTCACGCCGATGCGGGCCAGCAATTCGATCCGGCGCGGACTTGCCGAGGCCAGGACCAGGGGCGGGCGTTCCCCGCTCACGGTCACTTGAAGTGATCCAATGACTTGAAGCGGCCCCAATTACTTGAAGCGGAAAGTGATGCGGCCCTTGGTCAGGTCGTAAGGCGTCATCTCGACGTTCACGCGGTCGCCGGCGAGCACGCGGATGCGGTTCTTGCGCATCTTCCCCGAGGTGTGGGCGAGGACCATGTGCTCATTGTCGAGCTTCACGCGAAACATGGCATTCGGCAGAAGTTCAACGACCTGGCCGCTGAACTCGATCATATCCTCTTTCGACATTCGTATCCTGTAACAGTGCTGGAGGCTTCGCGGGCGTGCGGAATCGCGCCGCGGGCAGGCCCCGGCACGGGCGAGGGTGAAATGCGCCATCAACCCGGCAAGGTCAAGTTTGGAGACCTTCGGATGGCCCGCGGTTAACGTTCCGGGCCGTTTTTGTTGCGTCCCGTGTCGGGCGGGCGCTTGAATGCGCCCCGTCACAGAGCGCCGCAGCAGGCGCCGGGGGAGGAAACGATGAGCCAGAATCTGGCCATGACCGTCAATGGCCGCAATGTCTCCATCACGGTCGACGATCCCGACATGCCGCTGCTCTACGCGCTCCGCAACGAGCTCGGCCTGACCGGGCCGCATTTCGGCTGCGGCCTCGGCCAATGCGGCGCCTGCACCGTGCACCTCGACGGCGAGGCGCCGCGCAGCTCCGTGCTGCCGGTCGCCTCGGCGGCGGGCAAGACCAGCGTCACGCTGGAGGGCCTCGGCACGCCGGAGCGCCCGCACAAGCTCCAGCAGGCCTTCATCGCCGAGCAGGCCGTCCAGTGCGGCTACTGCGCCAATGGCATGATCATGCAGTCGGCCGCCTTCCTGGCGAAGACGCCCCGCCCGACCGAGGCCCAGGTGAAGCAGGAGCTGGTCAACAACATCTGTCGCTGCGGCACCCATCCGCGAGTCGTGGCCGCCGTGATGCGCGCCGCGGCGCAGGGCTGAGGGAAGGGCACGTCGATGAACGCCATGAATATGGACCGCCGCTCCTGGCTCAAGGCCAGCGGCGCCCTCGTCGTCGGCTTCGCGGCCGGCCTTCCCAACGCCGCCGCCGCCTGGACGGATAAGCCCGTCGCGGGCGACCAAGTCGCCTCCTTCCTGGCGATCGACCAGGAGGGCAACGTCACCGTCTATGTGGGCAAGGTCGATCTCGGGACCGGGGTTCGCACCGGCTTCATGCAGATCGCCGCCGAGGAGCTGGACGTCCCGCTCGCCCGCATCCGCGTGGTCGAGGGCGACACGGCGCTGACGCCGGACCAGGGCGTCTCCTATGGCTCGCTCTCCATCCAGGTGGGCGGCGTGGCCCTGCGCGCGGCCGCCGCCACCGCCCGTCGAGAGCTGCTGTCCCGCGCGGCCCAGCGCCTCGGCGTGCCCGTCGCGGGCGTGGGCGTGCAGGACGGCGTGGTGGTCGCGCCCACCGGCCGCGTCTCCTATGCCGAGCTGGTGCGCGTCGGCGGGCTGGAGCTGAAGGTGGACACCGCCGCGCCCATCAAGCCGCCCAATGCCCGCCGCATCGTCGGGCAGGCGATCCCCCGCGTGGACATCCCGGACAAGGTCTTCGGTCACCCCGGCTACGTCCACGACCTGAAGGTGGAGGGCATGCTGCACGGCCGCCCGGTCCGCCCGCCGCAGATGGGCGCCACGGCCGAGGCGGTCGACGAATCCAGCATCGCGCACATTCCCGGCATCGTGCGCGTGGTGCACCAGGGCGCCTTCGTGGGCGTCGTGGCGGAGAACGAGTGGTCCGCCGTCAAGGCCGCGCGCGATCTCAAGGTACGCTGGTCGTCCTGGGAGGGCCTGCCCGACCAGGCGAAGATCTGGGAGCACGTCCGCGCCAGCGCCATCGCCCAGGCCCAGGTCACGCAGGAACGCGGCGACCCGGCCGCAGCCATGGCCGGCGCGGCCAGGCGCCTCTCGGCGAGCTACGACTTCGCCATCCACACCCATGGCTCCATGGGCCCCTCCTGCGCCGTCGCCGAGTTCAAGGACGGCCGGCTGACGAACTGGTCCGCCAGCCAGGGCACGCACAACCTCCGCAAGCAGCTCGCCATGATGCTGGCCATGCCGGTCGATCAGGTGCGCTGCATCTACCTGGAGGGCGCCGGCTGCTACGGCCGCAACGGCCACGAGGACGCCGCCGCCGATGCGGCGCTGCTCGCCAAGGCCGTTGGCCGCCCCGTCCGCGTGCAATGGATGCGCGCCGACGAGCATGGCTGGGACCCCAAGGGCCCGCCGCATCTCGTGGACCTGCGCGCCGGCCTCGATACCGCGGGCAACATCGTCGGCTGGGAGAGCGAGGCCTTCATCCCCAAGGGGGCCGGCGGAAACGTGGACCTCACCGCCGCCGAGCTTTCCGGCGCACCGCGCGAGTCCCTCCAGAGCCCGGGCAACATCGTCCACAACCTGGCGCTGCCCTATGCGCTGCCGGCGGTGAAGACCACCTGCCAGCGCCTGGAGACGACGCCCTTCCGCCCGAGCTGGATCCGCACGCCCGGGCGCATGCAGAACACCTTCGCCAATGAATCCTTCCTCGACGAATGCGCGGCCGAGGCGAAGGTCGATCCCATCGACTACCGCCTGCGCCTGCTCCCGCCCGAGGAGGTCCGCGGCCGGGAGGTGCTGGAGCGCGTGGCCCGCCTCGCCAATTGGCAGAAGCGGCCGAGCCCGCAGCGCGACCTGACCGGCGAATGGGTCACCGGCCGGGGCGTCACCTTCTGCAAGTACGAGCTGGTGCGCACCTACATCGCCGGCGTCGCCGAGGTCTCGGTGAACCGCGGCACGGGCGAGATCCGCGTCACGCACTTCTTCTGCGCGCATGACTGCGGCCAGATGATCAACCCGGGCGGTGTGCGGACACAGGTGGAGGGGAACATCATCCACACCCTCAGCCGCACGCTGTTCGAGGAGCTGACCTACGACCGCGGGGCCGTCACCAGCCTCGACTGGGGCAGCTACCGCGTCATCGCCTTCCCGGAGGTGCCGCAGATCACCGTGGAGCTCATCGACCGCCCCGCCGAGGCCCCCTGGGGCGCCGGCGAGCCCTCGGCGGCGATCGTGCCTTCGGCAGTCTCCAACGCGGTCTTCGATGCAACGGGAGTTCGGATGCGCTCGGTGCCCTTCCTGCCCGCGAAGTTCAAGGCGGCGGCGCAAGGCACCTGAGCCGAAGTATCCGCCTGGGGGCAACCCTAGGGGGCGGCGGGCATTTTCCATCCGGAAGACTATTCCGGATGGAGGATAGTTATGCCTCGCAAGGCATTTTTGGCGCTCGGCGTGCTTTGCGCCGTTTCGGGCGCCGCACGGGCGCAACAAGCTGTCAGCTTGCGCTAGGCCACCGGCTACGGCCAGGGCGTGCTGCAGGCGATGATCCGCTCGGCCGACGAATCCTACGTCGCCTTCAACTGCTCGAACAGCCAGTTCCAGCAGGGGCCGACGATCTCGGTGGAGGCGCACGGCCGGTCGCTGGACGGGCCGAAGACGCTGCAGCTCGTCGTGGACGGGCAGAACTTCACCATGCCCCTGCTCAACGGCGTGGTGAGCGGCAAGACCCGTGGCTCGGGCGTGCTCGACTCCGCGCGAGCGATCTCGGCCAGCGGCGCCGAGAGCTTCACGGCCGCGATTCCCGAGATCAACTGGCGGCAGGAATTCTCGCTGGGAAACGCGCGCACCGTCCTGATCGGGCCGTCGGGCGGCACGATCGTGGAGCGTTGTTCGCCAGGGTAAAGGGTGCCGGGGGGCCATCGGCCCCCCGGCCACCGTGTCGGCTACTTGAGATGGGCGGCGATGTACTTGTTCATCTCGAACATCGTCACCTTGTCCTTGCCGAAGACCTTCTTGAGCTTGTCGTCGGCGAGGATCTCGCGCTTGTTCTCGGGATTCTGGAGATTGTGGGCCTTGATGTAGGTCCACATCTTCGAGACCACCTCGCCGCGGGCGATCTTCGCGGTGCCGACCACGGCACCGAGCTCGGCGGAAGGCGTCAGCGGCTGCTGCAGGGCATTTGGCTTGCCCGACGGGGCTGCCTTGGCGGCGGCGGGCTTGGCGGCGGGGGCAGCCTTGGCCTTCGGGGCCGGCTTCTTCTCTGGCGTCTTGGTGGGCATCGACTCGCTCCGGTTGGTTGAGATGGCGGCAGGCCGGAAAAAGACACCCGGTTCCGAGACCGTCAACGCCCCCGGCATGCCATCGTTTTATGCGCCGCGGAAAGGGAAATCTCCTCGATTCGCAGCCGAAACCCTGGACCTCCGCCGCCTTGGCCGGCAACCCCATTCGCCGGATGGCGCATTTCCGTCCAGGATCGGCGCGATGCTCCTCGCCCTTTCCATCTTCGTCACCCAGGTTGCGACCATCATCCGCGTGCTGCTCCGGCCGCACCGCGACCCCGCCTCGCGCATCTCCTGGATCGCCGTGATCCTGGCCGTGCCGGTCGTGGGCGTGCTGGGCTATATCCTGCTGGGCGAGACCAGCATCGGCCGTCGCCGCATCGCCCGGCTGCGGCGCGCGAAGGAGGCGCTGCCGCCGCCCGCCGCCACGCCCAGCCCCGAGATCCCGGCGCGGCACGTGCCGCTGTTCCGGGTGGGGCAGTCGATCAGCGGCTATCCGCCGATCGGCGGCAACACGGCCCGGCTGCTTCCGGATTCCAACGCCGCCATCGCCGCTGTTGTCGAGGACATCGACGCCGCCACGGATCATGTCCACCTGCTCTTTTACATCTGGCTGCCCGACAACAACGGCGTCCGCGTCGTGGAGGCGCTGCGCCGCGCCGCCGGCCGCGGCGTCGCCTGCCGCGCCATGGTGGACGACATCGGCTCGCGATCGCTGGTCCGCAGCCCGCACTGGGAGGCCATGGCCGGCGCCGGCGTGCGGCTCTCGCGGGCGCTGCGCGTGGGCTTTCCCCTGTTGCGCCCGCTCAACGGCCGCATCGACCTGCGCGACCACCGAAAGATCGTGGTGATCGACAACCGCATCACCTGGTGCGGCAGCCAGAACTGCGCCGATCCGGAATTCCTCGTGAAGGCGAGGTTCGCCCCCTGGGTGGACACGTTGATGCGCTTCGAGGGGCCGGTCGCGCTGCAGAACCAGCACCTCTTCGCCAGCGACTGGATGGCCTGGCGGGGCGAGGACATCGGCGAGCTTTTGCGGGACCCGCCGGAATTCCCGGCGGGAGGCTTCGCAGCGCAGGTGATCGCGAGCGGGCCGACCATCCGCAACTCGGCCATGCCGGAGATCTTCCAGACGCTGATCTACGGCGCGCGGCGGGAGTTGGTCGTCACCACGCCCTACTACGTGCCGAACGGCGCGCTGCAGGCGGCGCTCTGCGCGGCGGGATATCGCGGGGTGGCGGTGACGCTGGTGGTGCCCGAGCGCAACGACAACTGGGCCGTGGCGGCCGCGAGCCGCAGCTACTACGCCGACCTGCTCGACGCCGGCGTGCGGCTGCTGGAATACCCAGACGGGCTGCTGCACGCGAAGACGCTGACCATGGACGGCGAGGTGACGCTGATCGGCTCGGCCAATATGGACCGGCGCAGCTTCGACCTGAACTATGAGAACAATGTCCTGCTGCACGATGCAGCGATGACCGCCGAGGTGCGCGCGCGGCAGGAGAGCTACATCGCCGCGAGCCGGCTGGTGACGCGCGCGGAGGTGGCCACATGGCCGGCCTGGCGGCGGCTCTGGCACAACACGGTCGCGGTGCTCAGCCCGGTGCTTTAGGCGGGCGGGCGTCATCGCCAGCACGCCTTCAGGGCGCGCGGGATGTACCGGCGGCCGGCGACGACGGTGAGACACTTTCGAAGGGCGCGGAGGAAGACGAGACCGCGCTCCTTCCTCCGCCGCGTGATCGGCAAGAGCGACGGAAACGGCAGGGCGAAGAGCTTTTCGGACAAATCCGGATCGGGGCACATCCAGGGCGGGGCCGGCA
>JAQGHZ010000125.1 GCA_028291485.1 Rubritepida sp.
CCCTTCTCGGTGCCGAGGACCGCGACGGCCCGGCCGCGGAAGCGCCCGAGTCCGCCGATGATCGCGGCGTCGTCGCCGAAGGCGCGGTCGCCGGCCAGCGGCGTCCATTCGGTGATGAGGGCCGCGACGTAGTCCAGGCATTTGGGCCGGTCGGGGTGGCGGGCCACCTGGGCCTTCTGCCAGGGCGTGAGCTTGGCATAGGTGGCCGCGAGCAGCTTCTCCGCCTTGTCGCGCAGCCTCGCGACCTCGTCGGCCACGTCGATGCCGCCGGCATCGGTGGTCCGGCGGAGTTCTTCGACCTTGCCTTCCAGCTCGGCGATGGGTTTCTCGAAATCCAGGAAATGGCGCATGGTCGGCCCGTCTAGCCCAAAGCCCCGAGTTCGGAAACGGGCCGCGGAAACCGGGCGGCGTATTGGCGGAGCCGGCGGGCGGACATAGAGTGCGCGCCCTTTGTACCCCGCCAGGAAAACAGATGCCCGCGCTCGCCAGCCGTCTTGCCAATGTGAACGTCGCCGCCTCGGTCGCCATGACGATCAAGGCCCGTGAGCTGGCGGCGCAGGGCGTGAAAGTCGTCACCCTGACCACGGGCGAGCCGGATTTCGACACCCCCCGCCACGCGATCGAGGCCGCCTATAAAGCAGCGCTCGACGGCCAGACGAAGTATCCGCCCCAGGGCGGCACGCCGGCGCTGAAGGCGGCCGTGCAGCGCAAGTTCAAGCGCGATAACCATCTCGACTATGCGATGGACGAGATCCTCGTCACCAACGGGGGCAAGCAGTCCATCTTCAACGCCTTCATGGCGTCGATCGACCCGGGTGACGAGGTGGTGATCCCCGCGCCCTTCTGGGTCAGCTACGCCGACATGGCGAAGGTGGCCGGCGGCGTGCCGGTGACGGTGAACTGCCCGCAGAACAACGGCTTCAAGCTGCGCCCCGAGGACCTCGACGCGGCCATCACGCCGAAGACCAGATGGGTCCTGCTGAACTTCCCGAACAACCCGACGGGCGCCGCCTGCTCGCGCGCGGAGATGAAGGCGCTGGCCGAGGTGCTGCTGAAGCACCCGGACGTCTGGGTCATGACGGACGACATGTACGAACACCTCGTCTATGACGGTTTCGAGTTCTGCACGATCGCCGAGGTCGAGCCCCGGCTGAAGGAGCGCACGCTGATCATCAGCGGCGCCTCCAAGACCTACGCGATGACCGGCTGGCGCATCGGCTTCTGCGCGGGCCCGGCCTCGCTCATCAAGGGCATGTTCAACATGCAGGGCCAGGCGACGGCCGGAGTCTCGACGGTCGGCCAGGCCGCCGCCGTGGCGGCTCTGGACGGGCCGCAGGAGCTGGTGAAGGAGCGCGCCGAGGAATACCGCAAGCGGCGCGATTTCGTGGTGGACGCGCTGAACCAGGCGCCGGGCATCGCCTGCCACAAGCCGGAGGGGGCCTTCTACGTCTTCCCGAACATCGCGGGCTGCCTCGGCAAGACCAGCAAGGGCGGCAGGAAGATCGGGACGGACATGGACTTCGCCGTCGCCCTGCTGGAGGAGGCGCATGTCGCCGTGGTGCATGGCGCCGCCTATGGCATGTCGCCCTATGTGCGCATCAGCTACGCGACGGACATGGAGAGCCTGCGCACGGCCTGCACGCGCATCCAGGAGTTCTGCAAAGGGCTTTCCTGATGGCGTCCGGCCCTTCGGTGCTTCGCATTGGGCGGGATGACGACACCGAAGCCTATATCCGGCTGATCGGCGACGCCTGGCGCGAGTTCCCCGGCATTGTCTTCGACGTCGATGCCGAACTGCCGGAATTGCGCGCGCTCGCGACGTATTTCGAGGAGAAGGGCGGCAGGCTCTGGCTCGCGGAGGGGGGGAACGGCCCTCTCGGCATGATCGCCACGCGGCCGATGCGCGAGGACGGCGCCTGGGAGATCGGCCGCATGTACGTGGCCAAGGCCGCGCGCGGCACAGGTCTGGCGCACAAGCTGCTCGACACGGCCGAGGCGCATGCGCGCGAGCAGGGCGCCGAGCGCATGGTGCTCTGGACCGACACGCGGTTCAACGCGGCGCATTCCTTCTACGAGAAGCGCGGCTATGTCCGGCAGGGCGCCATCCGCATCCTGGACGACCTCTCGAAGTCGCTGGAATTCCGCTACGCCAAGCCCGCGCGCGGCCTTATCGTCGAGGTGCTGGACGCGGCGGCGGCAGCGAGCGCGGAGCGACGCTTCTCCGAGATCATGGTCGCCTGCGTGGCGGACGGCGCCTTCGTGAGCTTCCTGCACCCGCTCGCGATCGAGAAGTCGCGGGCCTTCTGGAAACGCACTTCCTCCGAGGTCGCGCAGGCCCATCGCGTGCTGCTCGGCGCCTGGTTGGAGGGCGCGCTGGTGGGTACCGTGCAGCTCGACCTCGCGACGCCGGAGAACCAGCAGCACCGCGCGGAGGTGACGAAGCTCCTCGTCGATCCTGCTTACCGCAAGCGCGGCGTCGGCGAGGCCCTGATGCGCCGGGCCGAGCAGACGGCGCTGCGCCTCGGCCGGCGGCTGCTCATCCTGGACACCAAGGCCGACGACGCCGGCGAGAAGCTCTATCGGCGGCTGGGCTGGACCGAGGTCGGCTACATCCCCGACTTCACGCAGGATGCCAGCGGCCAGGGCTACGCCGCGCGTTTCTTCTTCAAACGCCCGGCCTGACCTCGCTATCTTGGGTGGCCCTGCTGCTGCCGTTGCCGGACGCACAGGGCCTCGCTACGGCAAGGGGATCCGGATGATCGAACCAACCTGGGTCCGCGCGATGGCGGCCTACAACAGCGAGATGAACCGGCGGACCTATGCGGCCGCGGACACCCTCTCCGACGAGGAGCGCCGCGCCGACCGTGGCGCCTTCTTTGGCGGCATCCATGCCACGCTCAATCACCTCGTCTGGGGCGACCGTATCTGGATGAGCCGTTTCGACGGCTGGGAGGCGCCGGCCGTCAGTATCCCCGGCAGTACCACGCTCCACGCTGATTGGGACGAGCTGTCCTCAGTGCGGCGAGAGCTGGATGCTCGCATCGAGGACTGGGCGGCCGGGCTCATCTCGGACACGCTGAACCAGGAACTGGTCTGGTTCAGCCGCAGCACGCAGCGTGAGCGGCGCGATCCACGCTGGCTGGCGATCACGCATTTCTTCAATCACCAGACGCATCATCGTGGCCAGGTCCACGCTTTGCTCACGCGTGCCGGCGTCAGCACGCAGGACACCGACTTGACGGCGGTGGTCCGCCGCGATTCCTGGTGCCGATCCTGAATCGTGCCGGCCCATGGTGGGAAGGTCGAGTTCCCTGCGGCCCGGGCGTGCGAGACGGTGGAATCGGCCTGGGCGAACCGACGGACGGCGGGCGAAATGGTGCGCGGCTTCCCCTGGTTGGGCGGCAACAGCGGGGCGGAGGTCACTGGCCGTTCTGGCTGCTTGATCGCGCATTTGTTCAACCATCAGGCGCATCACAGGGGGCGGATTCGCGCGTGCGGGGGTGCGGCCGAAGGACACCGATCTCCCATGGATCGTCGCGGCCGGTCTGGGTTGAAATCGTATCGCTTCCAAAGCTGTTACGGTTGTAGGGTTCCCGCGCCGCGCCCGGAGCCGGCGAAACGAGGGAGACACATGACATGCGCCTGTTCCAACTCGGCCTCGCCGCGGGGCTGCTGGCCGCCGCGCCGGCTTTCGCGCAAGCACCCGAAGGTGCTGCGGTCACCCGCACCCAGACCGCCACCGCCACCGTGGAATCGATCGACCGCACCACGCGGCAGGTGGTGCTGCGCGGCGAGGACGGCACGATGGAGACGATCGTGGCCGGGCCCAACGTGCGCAACCTGGCGCAGGTCCATGTGGGCGACACCGTCGTGCTGGAGTTCGGCGAGGCGCTGATCGTGGCGCTGGCCAATCCGGCCGATGGCGCGGGGCCGGGTGGGGTGGGCGGTGCCGAGGCGCGCGCCCCCCGCGGCCAGCGACCCGGTGCGGCTGCGGCCGAGGGGGTGCGCGCGCGCGTGACCATCAATGCGGTGAACCAGCGCACCGGCGCGGTGACCTTCACGGGACCCGCGGGCGTGCAGCGCACGGCGCGGCCGCAGCAGCGCGAGATGATCGACTTCGCGCGCTCGCTGCGGCCCGGCCAACAGGTGGACATCGTCTATGGCCGGGCCGTCGCGGTCCGCGTGGAGCCGATGCGCCGGTAGCCGGTCGCTACCCGTCCAGCCGGATGCCGGGTTCGCGGAGGAGGGGACGCCAGACGGCGTTCCCGCGCCGCACGAACCCGGCCATCTGGGCCGGGTTGTGCAGCACCGGCTCGGCGCCGGTGTCCCGGAACCGGCGCGTCGCGTCCGGGTTCTGGATCGCGTCGTTCAGCGTGGCGCAAAGCCGCGCCGCCACCGACAGCCCCTGCCAGCCATAGGCGACCGTGTCGGGCAGGCCGAACTCGACGCCCACGGCGCGCGCACCGGCCGGTCGGGCTGCCGGGCCTGCGCCCGTGCCGTCCCGGCGGCGAAGCATGCGGGAATCCCTGGGGTGATATGGCGCCGGGCGTCAGGCGGCGCTGGCATGCCTCAATCCTTTTCTGGCAGCCCCCGTTCTGGCAGCACCGGCGGCCGCGCGAGGCCCTCGGCACGCAGCCGCTCCACCA
>JAQGHZ010000312.1 GCA_028291485.1 Rubritepida sp.
CTGGTGCCGGCGCTGATGCTGTTCCTGGGCATCGGCGACACGATGAAGATCACCTCCGTCTCGCTCGCCGTGCTCTTCCCCGTTCTGATCAACACGCTGCAGGGCGTTGTTGGCACCGACCGCGTGATGCTCGACGCCGCGCGCACCCATGGCTGGGGCACGGCGCATACGCTGTGGCACCTGGTGCTGCCCTCGGCGCTGCCCTTCATCCTCGCGGGGATGCGGATCAGCCTCGGCCTCGCGCTGGTGCTGGCCGTGCTGGCGGAGATGCTGTCCGGCCAGGGCGGGCTGGGCTTCCTGATCCTCGACATGCAGCGGAGTTTCCTGATCCGCCAGATGTACGCCTGGCTGATCATCCTCGCCGTGCTCGGCCTCGCGCTGAATTCTTTGTTCCTGCTCGCCGAACGCCGCGCGCTGCACTGGCAGCCGGCCAACCGATCCTGAACCCGGGAGACTCCAAGACATGAACGCCATCACCCGCCGCACCGCGCTCGCCTTGACCGCACTGCCGCTCGCCGCCCCACCGCTCATCGGCCAGACGCTGACGAAGCTGCGCGTCAGCGTCATCCCCGTGCTCGACGTGGCGCCGCTGCATGCCGCCATCCAACAGGGCTACTTCGCCGCGGAGGGCCTGGAGATCGACACCTCCACCACGGCCGGCGGCGCCACCGGCCTGCCGGGGCTGGTGGCCGGGCAGTTCCGCCTCGTCTTCTCCAACACGGTCTCCATCCTGCTCGGCATCCGCGAGGGGCTGGACTTCCGCTTCGTCGCCGGCGCCTCCGCCGGCACCGCAAGCCCGCCCGATATCTTCGCCATCCTGACCCGCAAGGGCACCGGCATCGCGACGGGCAAGGATCTCGAGGGCAAGCGCATCGCATCGAACACGCGCAACAACATCGTCTGGCTGCGCGGCATGGCCTGGGTGGAAAAAACCGGCGGCGACTGGCGGAAGGTCACCACCGTCGAGGTCCCCTTCCCGCAGATGGCCGACGCCCTGGCCGGCGGGCAGGTCGACGCCGCCATCTTCAGCGAGCCCTTCGTCGCCGGCGCGCTGGCCTCGCATGGCGACCGGCTGGAGCGCATCGGCTGGCCGATCTTCGAGACGGCGCCCGGCTCCACCGTCGCGCAATACGTCGCGATGAAGGAGGACCTGGAGCGCAACGGCGAGGTCTTCGAACGCTTCGCCCGCGCGCTGTTCAAGGGCGTCGACTGGGTGACGCCGCGCCGTGCCGACCCTGCCTTGCTCGACCTCATCGCCGCCTTCAGCCGCGTGCCGGTCGAGCGCCTGCGCCAGGTGGCGCTGCCGACCTATCCCAAGGCCGTCACGCCCGCGGAGGTGCAGGAGATCATCACCACCATGTCGCGCTACGGCATGGGCGGCCGCTTCCCCGCCCCGGCCTCGCTGATCTTCCGGACCGCCAACGCCTGATGCGAATGGCGATGCGCCCTTCTTCCGGCGCCTGGCTGATCCTGGGCCTCCTGCTGCTGTGGGAGGTTTCGGCGCGGCTCGACTGGATGCACACGCCGAACTGGCCGCCGCTGAGCACCGTGCTGGCCGCACTCCTGCACGACGTGTTCAGCGGCGAGCTTCCGGTGCTGGTCGGGGGCACGCTGTGGCGCATGTTTTCCGGATTGCTGGCGGGCGGCGCGGCGGGCGTGATCGTCGGGCTGCTCTTCGCGACATTGCCCATCACCTCGCGCCTGTTCGGCCTGACCATCGAGCTGATCCGGCCCATCCCGATCCCGGCCGTGATCCCGCCGCTCGTGCTCTTCCTCGGCCTCGACAACACGATGAAAGTCACGGTGGTCGCGCTGACGGCCTTCTTCCCCGTGCTCACCAACACCATGCAGGGCGTGCGCGCGGTCGAGGCGGATGCCCTCGCTATGGGGCGCACCTTCGGCATCGGCTTCTGGCGCCGGGCGGTCCACATCATCCTGCCCGCCTGCCTGCCCTATATCTTCGCGGGATTCCGCGTGGCGCTGGCGCTGGCGCTCGTCGTCACCGTCGTCGCGGAGATGATCGCGGGCGAGCAGGGCGTGGGGCACTATCTCGTCCTCATGCAGTTCGCCGGCCGCGCGCCGGAGATGTACGCAACGGTGATCGTGCTCGCCGTGCTCGGCTATGCTCTGAACCGCGGTTTCCTTGCCTTCGAGCGACGCACGATCCACTGGTACTTCGCCCTCGGCAGGATGGCCGATTGAAAGGTCGCGCATGCACATCGCGGTGATTGGCAACGGCATCGTCGGCACCTGCGCCGCGGCCTGGCTGCAGCGCGAGGGACACAAGGTCACCTTCGTCGATCCGCTCGGGCCCGCCGAGGCGACCTCCTTCGGCAATGCCGGCTCGCTCTCGCCTTCTGCCTGCCTGCCGGTGGGCATGCCGGGGATGTGGAAGAAGGTGCCGCAATGGCTGCTCGATCCGCTCGGGCCGCTCACGGTGCGCTGGTGGTACGCGCCGGTCGCCGCGCCCTGGCTGGTGCGATTCCTGCGGCATTCCTCTGTTGACGAGGTGGTGCGGATCGCCACGGCCCTGCGCGGCCTGCTGGCGCCGATCTTCGAATGCTACGAGCCGTTGCTGCAGCGCGCCGGCGCCACGGGGCTGATGACGCGCAGCGGCTGCCTCTACGTCTATTCGGGCGAGGAGGCGGCGCGGCAATGGGCCTGGGGGATGGGCTTGCGCCGCCAGCTCGGCGTGGTCATGCGCGACGTCGGCGAGGAGGAGCTGGTCGAGCTGGAGCCGGACCTCAAGGGCCGCTTCCGTTTCGGCATCCTGGCGCCGGAGAACGGCTCGACGGTGGATCCCGCGGCCTTCACGCGCGCGCTCTTCGCGCAATGCGAGCGGGATGGCGCCGATATCGTCCGCAAGCGCGTGACGGGCTTCCGGCAGGCGGGCGGGTCGGTGACCGGCGTGACGACGGAGGATGGCGAAACCCTGGATTGCGAGGGCGTCGTGCTGGCCGGCGGCGCCTGGTCCGCCAGGCTGACCTCGCAGCTCGGCACCTCGATCCCGCTGGAGACGCAGCGCGGCTACCACGTCACCGTCGAGAGCACGAACCTCGCCTTGCGCCACACGGTGATGGCCGTCGAGCACAACATCATGGTGAACCCGATGCGGATGGGGCTGCGCATCGCCGGCTCGGTGGAGTTCGCGGGGTTGAAGGCCGCGCCCGACTACCGCCGTGCGGACGTGCTGCTGACGCGGGCGAAGGACATGTTCCCGCATCTCGACACCTCGCGCACCACGCAATGGATGGGCCACCGCCCCTGCCTGCCGGACAGTCTGCCGGTGATCGGCCGCGCGCCGAAGGTGGACAACGCCTGGTTCGCGTTCGGCCACGGCCATATCGGCATGTGCGGCGCGGCCAGCACGGGGCGCGAGATCGCGGCCCTGGTCGCGGGCCGCACGCCGCAGATCGACCTTTCGCCCTTCTCGCCCACACGCTTTGCCGCATAGGAGCCCCAGGATGATCACCCGCCGCTCGCTGGCCGCCGGCCTGCTGCTCCTCGCCGCGCCAGCTTTCGCCCGGGTCTCCTTCGCGCAGGCCTGGCCGAGCCGGCAGGTCCGCATCGTCGTCCCCTTCCCGCCCGGCGGCAGCACCGACGTGCTGGCCCGCCGCCTCGCCGAGCGGCTCTCGCCCGCCTTCGGCCAGACCGTGCTGGTGGAGAACCGCCCCGGCGCGGGTGGCACCACGGGAGCGGACTACGTCGCGAAGTCGCCGCCCGACGGGCACACCCTGCTGATGGGCGTGACCGGCAGCAACGCCATCGCCCAGAGCCTCTATCCCAGCCTGCCCTACGATACGGTGCGCTCCTTCTCGCCCGTCTCGCGCGTCGTCTCGGCGCCGCTGGTGCTGGTGGTAACGAACGCGATGCCCGTCACCGACATGGCCGGCTATATCGCCACGGCCAAGGCGGCGCCCAACACCATCACCCATGCGACGCCGGGCAACGGCACCTCCATGCACCTGACCGGCGAGATGTTCGGCCAGCAGGCCGGCGTGCAGCTGGTGCACGTGCCCTATCGCGGCTCGGCCCAGGCGACGACGGACCTGATCGCGGGCCAGGTGCTGTCGAGCTTCGGCGATATCCTGGTGATGCTGCCGCAGATCCGCGCCGGCGCCGTGCGGCCGCTCGCCGTCTCCTCGCTGACGCGCCATCCGCTGCTGCCCGAGGTGCCGACCATGGCGGAGTCCGGCCTGCCCGGCTTCGAAGCCTTTTCCTGGCAGGGGCTCTTCGCGCCAGCCGGGTTGCCGGCGCCGATCATGGACAAGCTCTACACCGAGGTCGCGCGCGCCACGCAGGCGCCGGAGATCAGGGACAGCTTCGCGCAGCAGGGCTTTCTGGTGGAGGCGACGACACCCGCCGATTTCGCGGCCTTCGTGGCCTCGGAGACGGCCCGTTGGGGCACGGTGGTCCGCGCCGGCAACGTCACCCTCGGCTGAGCATCGCCGAGCGACCGATTCACGCCTCCGGCGATCGGGCGCTACTCCAGCGCGCCGCGTCCCAGCCAATGAATGTGGCGCGTCACCGAGGCGTTGAGCGCCGCACGTCCGCCTCGCGGGATCACGCGATCCCAGAAGGCGCCATAGATCGCGTCGAAGGAGAAGGCCGACACGCTGTCCGCCACGCGCTGCACGGCCGCGGCCCCGAGCGGGATGAAATTCGGGTAGGAGCGCATGAAGCCGAGATACCGCGAATCCGCCGTGACCTGGAGGATGTCGCCGGTCATCAGTGCTCCGCGCCCCTCGGCTCCGCCACGATCCCAATGGAGCACCGTGCCGCCGGCGTAGTGTCCGCCCGCGCGGATGAGGGTGAGGCCGGGCAGGATGACCTTCGTCTCGCCCTCCCAGAACTGCACGCCATCGTCGGGCCGCATCACCCATTGGCGGTCGGCGGCGTGCAGATAGACGGGCGCATCGCCGAAGCGCCGGCTCCATTCCACCATGCTCGTGTAGTAGTGCGGGTGCGAGATCGCGATGGCCTGGATGCCGCCGAGCCCCTGGATGAGCTCGACCATCGCGTCGTCGA
>JAQGHZ010000198.1 GCA_028291485.1 Rubritepida sp.
TGCCGCCGCGCGACGGGTAGGCGGCGACGGTGAACCAGGCGTCGTAAGCCGGGTAGCGGAAGTCGAAGCGCTCCGTCTCGCGCGTCTGCGCGACGCGACGGAAGCGTTCGCCGATCTCGCTGTCGACCAGGTCGGGCCAGAGGTCCCACACGAGCTGGCCTATCAGCTCGCTTCCTTCCGGCCGCATCAGCCGTTCGGCGGTGGCGTTCGCGTAGGTGAAGCGCCAGTCGCGGTCCAGCGTATAGAAGCCGTCGGCGATGCTCTCGAAGGTCGCGCGCAGGTCGGCCGCCAGCTCGCGCGCCGCCTTCTCGGCCTCAATGCGCTCCGTCAGGTTCCAGGCCGCGACCACCCCGGCCCGCCGCCCGTGATATTCGACGACCTGGGAGCGGATCTGCACGAGGCGGACCTCGCCGGACTTCGTGCGATGGCGCCAGGGCCCGCCTTCCGAGAAGCCCTCGCGCTTGCTGGCCATGTCCAGGCGCGCCGCCTCGCGGTCCTCCTCGGGCCGGATGTCGAGCACGGTCATGCGCAGGAACTCCTCGCGCGACCAGCCGTATTCCAGGACCGCCGCCTGGTTCACCTCCAGGAATGCCAGCGTCTCCTTGTCGTAGACCCACATGGGCGCCGGGTGCCGCTCGAAGAAGTGGCGGAAGGAGGCCTCGCTCTCCGCCAGCGCCAGGGCCTCCGCCCTGCGCGCGGTGACGTCGCGGCGGATCGCGACCCAGTGGGTGAACCAGCCGGCCTGGTCGAACAGCGGGGCGATGCTGATCTCGGCCCAGAAGATGCTGCCGTCCCGGCGGCGGTTCCTCGCCTCGCGGTGGACGATGCGGCCCTGCAGCAGCTCCTCGTGGATGCGGTCGTCGAAATCCGGCTGGAGGTCGGGCGGCGCGAGGATGGAGGTGCGCTGGCCGAGGACCTCCTCGCGCGTGTAGCCGGTCATGCGCAGAAAGGCCTCGTTCACATAGCGGATGGTCGGCCCCTGGCCCTCCACATGGTCCGTGCCGCCGATGAGGACGGCGTCGTCCGTCACCTCCGCCGCGCGCCGGAACAGCTCCGTCTCTTCCAGGTCGCGCAGGCGGCGCAGCAGGGGGCGCATGGTGCTGGCGGCCTCGGCCAACAGCTCCAGCATGGCCTCCACGTCGCGGATCTCCTCGCCGAAGCCGACCGCCATCGCGTATTTCTCGTCGCCGGCGACGATCGGCGTGATGATCTGCGCGACGGCGCCGTGCTCGGCGTTC
Organism: Rubritepida sp.; assembly: GCA_028291485.1. Classification (GTDB taxonomy): domain Bacteria; phylum Pseudomonadota; class Alphaproteobacteria; order Acetobacterales; family Acetobacteraceae; genus Roseococcus. The sequence continues at coordinate 1,239 of JAQGHZ010000198.1, forward strand.
AGCCGCAGCCCCGGATAGCGGTCCAGCAGCGCGGGGTCGAAGCGCTCGAAGACGAGCTGCGTCTCGGTGTGGATCGCCCGGCCGCTCGCGGACCCCTCGAGCGTCATGCCGATGTCCCGGAGGCGCGCGAGGTAGCGCTCGTCCACGATCCCGCCATGGCCCTGCCCGCCCACGACCTGCAGTCGCCGCCCGTCGGGCCCCAGGCGATAGAGCAGGCACACGAGGGCGCCGGCCGACTCGCGGACCGCCGACATGGCGCCGTCGATCGCCGCCTTGAAGCCGCCGGCGCCGGCCGTCGCCTCCAGTAGCCGCTCGCGCAGCTCGGAGTGCCGGCCCTCGCGCCGGCGGGCCTCGAGCTCGCGCCGCAGCTCCAGCTCGTCGATGACAATGGCCGCGAGGTCCGAGAGCGCGTCGTGGTCCGCCGGTGTGAAGTCCGCACGGGGCTCGGTGTCCAGCACGCAGAGCGAGCCCAGCGCATGGCCGTCGGGAGTGACGAGCGGCACGCCCGCATAGAAGCGGATATGCGGCTCGCCCAGCACGAGCGGATTGCCGGCGAAGCGCGGATCGACCGTTGCGTCGCGCACGAGGCAGACCTCGCGCCCTTCGATCGTGCGGTTGCAGAAGGCGATGGCACGCGGCGTCTCGGCGAGGTCGAGGCCGATCCGCGCCTTGAACCACTGCCGCTCGGCGTCGATGAAGGAGATGAGCGCCGTCGGCACGCGGAAGAACCGGGCCGCGAGCCGCACCACCCGGTCGTAGGCGGCCTCGGGCATGGTATCGAGCACAGCGTAGCGGCGTAGCGCCTCGAGGCGGGCGGCCTCCGGGGATGGGGAGTCGGGTTCCGTCTTCAAGCCGTGATACTCGCGCTCTCCTGAGTCTGGGGGCCCTTCCCCTCCGGCGCCTTCCGCCGCGTCGTCGTCTGAGACGACAGGCTATACGCTGGCCCGGTGACGTCCAATCCCCCGACCGAGTGGGCGAAGGCGATCGCAGACGGCCGACCCGGCCCGCCGGCGGCTGGCCCCGTGTGACGAGGGGTGGACGAATGGAGCCGCTCACATGGCTCACGAATGAACTGTCCGCACGGGCATCGGATTGTGCGCTGGCGAGGTGGTGAGCACCGGGACCTGCACCGGCATGCTGAAGGCCCGCGCGGGCGCGGAGAATGTCGCGGATTACGGCCCCTTCGGCGAAGTGCGCGTGCGCTTCGCCTGGACCACGTTGCGTTCGCCTTCGCTCACGCATCATGGTCCAGGCCTTTATTTTAACGCGTGCTTCAGACCTTCGGTACCTCCGCCTTCGGTCATCGCGCTTGAGCCAGGAGCGCGCTCAGCCCGCATCCGCCGGCGTCGCCGTCGTGGAGGTGTTGGACGGGTTCGCCCAGGCCAGGACGACGTTGTCGCCGTAGTTGAAGTGCTCGAGCTTGCGCTTCACGAAGCGCCCGGTCCGCTTCCCGTTGGCGCCGGGAAAGGGCCAGTAGGGCTCCATGCACATCACGTCGTCGCCACCGAGGCCCCAGATCACATTCATGTGCGCGAAGCCCGTGATATGCTTGAAGGCGATGCAGACGGGCTTCGATCCCAGCGGCAGGCTCGCCAGCTCCGCGTCCGGCGTCGCATGGACCCTCGTGCTCATCTTCAGCCGCTGATCCTGCGACCAGAGGTTGGCGAGGTAGTCGCCGATCAGCGCGCCGTCGGTGGTCAGGTTGTTCTTGAATTTCCCGATGACGTCCTGCTGCGACCAGGAGGGGCGCCCGCCCGTATCCTGCTTGAGGAACCAGGCCAGGCTCGCCGCCCAGCAGGAATTCTCGTGCAGCTGGCCGATGCTCGGCGTGCTCGTGTAGTCCGCCATGATGATGCCCTCCCCGGGAATGCCCGGCTCATTCCGGTGAACGGGGAGATGCAGCGAAAGCGCGGGCGGTTCAAACGAAGTCGGGTCGCGTTCGTTGCGGAAGCGTCGCGTCTGTCGCGCCCTTGCGAAAGCGCTTCAGGGCATGACCTGGCTGAGGCGCCCGCCCTGGCGGAGCGGGGCCACGCGCGTCGCGAGGCCGGTCGCGTCGTCGGTCTCGACGAAGAGGCCGCAGAGCGTCGCCTCGCCCTCCGCCGGAGACAGCTTCTCGCCAGGCATCTTGCGCCAGAAGCGCAGCGCCGCGCCGCCCTTCTGCATGCCGATGATGCTGTCGAAGTCGCCGCACATGCCGGCATCGGTCTGAAAGGCCGTGCCGCCCGGCAGGATCTGGTGGTCGGCCGTCGGCACATGGGTGTGCGTGCCGATGACGAGGCTCGCCATGCCGTCGAAGGAATGGCCGAAGGCCTGCTTCTCGCTGGTCGCCTCGCAATGCACGTCCAGGATCGTGGCCTGGACGCTGCGGCCGAGCGGATACTTGGCGAGCTCGGCCTGGATCGCGCGGAAGGGATCGTCCAGCGGGTCCATGAAGAGCCGGCCCATGGCGTTCACCACGAGCGCACGGCGGTTGCCCGGCACCTCCACCACGACGGCGCCATGGCCCGGCGTGCCCGGCGGAAAGTTGATCGGGCGGATGACGCGCCGTTCCTCCTCCAGATAGGGGACGATCTCGCGCCGGTCCCAGGCGTGGTTGCCCAGCGTGATGACGTCGGCGCCGGCGGCCAGGAAGGCCCGCGCCATGTCGGGCGCAAGGCCGAAGCCGTGGCTGGCGTTCTCGCCGTTCACCACCACGAGGTCGAGCGCGAGCTGCGCGCGCAGGCCCGGCACGCGCTCCAGGAAGGCGTCGCGGCCCGAGCGGCCGACGATGTCGCCGAGAAAGAGGATCCTCACGCGCGGATCAGCCCCCGCTCGGTGGCGACGGCGTGCAGCAGGACGTCATATGGGCCGATGGGCACTTCGGGAACCTCCTGCGCGGCATAGGCGACGCCGATCGCGATGGCATTGGGGAGCAGCGCCAGCGTGCGGTCGTAATAGCCGCCGCCATAGCCGAGCCGCGCGCCGCGCCGGTCAAAGGCGAGCAGCGGGACGATCAGCCAGTCGGGCGCGACCGCTTCGCCCTCGGCCGGGTGCTGCGTGCCGAAGACGCCGGGGGCCATCGCGGTTCCCGGCGCCCAGGGGCGGAAGACGAGCGGCTGACCCCGCGGCGTGGTGACGGGCAGCGCGATGCGGTGGCCGCGCGCGTGCAGCGCCTCCAGCAGCGGCCGCGTGTCGATCTCCTCGCCCATGGGCCAGAAGCCGCCGACCAGC
>JAQGHZ010000224.1 GCA_028291485.1 Rubritepida sp.
TCGGCATCGCCTTCGACGGCGACGCCGACCGCATCGGCGTGGTGGACGGCGAGGGCCACATGCTCTTCGGCGACCAGCTGCTGGTCGTGCTGGCGCGCGACGTGCTGAAGGCGCATCCGGGCGCGACCATCATCGCCGACGTGAAGGCCTCGCAGGTTCTGTTCGACGAGGTGGCCAAGGCCGGCGGCGTGCCGCTGATGTGGAAGACCGGCCACAGCCTCATCAAGCAGAAGATGGCCGAGACCGGCAGCCCGCTCGCCGGCGAGATGTCGGGCCACACCTTCTTCGCCGACAAGTGGTACGGCTTCGACGATGCGCTCTACTCGGCGGTCCGGCTGCTCGACATCCTGACCCGCAGCGAGGAGAGCCTGGCCGACATGCGCAAGGACCTGCCGCAGGTGATCAACACGCCCGAGCTTCGCTTCGATTGCGAGGAGGAGCGGAAGTTCGAGGTCATCGAGGAGGTGAAGGCCCGCCTCGCCTCCAACGGTGCGCACGTCCAGGCCGTGGACGGCGTGCGTGTCCTCACCGACGACGGCTGGTGGTTGCTGCGCGCCTCGAACACCCAGGCCGTGCTGGTGGCGCGCGCCGAGGCCAAGACCGAGGCGGGGCTGGAGCGGCTGAAGGCGCAGCTCGTGCACCAACTGGAAGCCTCGGGCCTCGCGGCGCCGGATTTCTCCGGGCAGAACGCCGGGCATTGATACGGATGGATTGACGGGAGTTAACCCGCGCGGCCAACTATCCTGAACGAGAGCCGCCCAAAGGCGGTTCCGACAGGAGGTTGTCCGCATGATCGCACGCCGTACCCTTGCCATTGCCGGTCTCGGCATCGGTCTTGCTCCCGCCATGCTTCGCGCCCAGGCCTGGACACCGAACGGGCCGATCCGCGTCATCGTTCCTTTCCCTGCCGGCGGCACGACCGACGTGCTGGCCCGGCTCTTCGCGCAGCGTCTGACCGAGACGCTGGGCGTGTCCGTCGTCGTCGAGAACCGGGGCGGCGCGGGCGGCTCCATCGGCGCCGATGTCGTGGCCAAGGCGGCGCCGGACGGGCAGACGCTCCTCTTCCATAACCTGACCTTCAGCACGACGACGGCTGCGCTGGAATTCGCCAATCGCGCGCCGCATTCCATCGAGCGCGATTTCGCGCCCATCACCCTCGGCGCCAATGTGCCGATGATGCTGCTGGTGGCGCGCGAGGTGCCGGCCAGCAACCTGGCCGAGTTCGTCACCTGGGCCAAAGCGCAGCCCACGCCGCCCTTCTACGGCTCGACCGGCCCCGGCAGCACGATGAACCTCGTGGCCGAGGTGCTGAAGCGCGACGGCGGCTTCAACATGGAGCACGTGCCGTTCCGCGGCGCGGCGCCGCTGGTGCAGGACATGCTGGCCGGGCGCATCCAGTTCGGCGGCGACCAGCTCTCCTCCTCGCTGCAGAACATGCGCAGCGGCGCGCTCAAGCCGGTCGCCACCCTGTCGGCCACGCGGGCGACGGCGATGCCGCAGGTGCCGACCGTGCGCGAGCAGGGCTTTCCCAACGCCGAGCTACTCGGCTGGAACGGGTATTTCGCGCCGGCCCGCACGCCGGAGCCGATCCTGGTCCGGTTGCAGGCGGAGATCGCCGCGGCGTCGCGGCATCCTCCGCTCGCCGCGCGGATCGTGGAGCTGGGCGCGGAGCCGGGCGGCAACAGCAGCGCGGAGTTCACGCAGCAGGTGCACAGCCAGATCGCGGCCGTGCGCCCGCTGGTGCAGACGCTGAACCTGCGGGTCGAGTGATGCTGCCGCGCCGGCTCCTCGCGGGGGCGCTGCTCGCTGCCCCCGCCCTCGCGCACGCCCAGTCCTGGACGCCGAACGGGCCGATCCGCGTGATCGTGCCCTTCGCCGCCGGCGGGACGACGGACATCCTCGCGCGGCTCTATGCCCAGCGGCTCTCCGAGACCATGGGCGTGGCGTTCCTGGTGGAGAACCGCGGCGGGGCCGGCGGGGCCATCGGCGCGGACCTCGTGGCGAAGGCCCCGCCGGACGGGCAGGTCCTGCTCTTCCACAACTCCACCTTCTCGGCGACCACGGCGGTGATGGAGTTCCAGAACCGCGCGCCGCATTCCATCGAGCGCGATTTCGTGGGCGTCAGCCTCGGCGCGCTGGTGCCGACGGTGATCCTGGTTCACCCGTCGGTGCCGGCCACCAACCTGGCCGAGTTCATCGCCTGGGCGCGCGCGCAGCCGCGGCCGCCTTTCTACGGCTCGACCGGCCCCGGCAGCGCCGGCCACCTGACGGGCGAGGTGCTGAAGCGCGACGGCAACTTCGAGATGGAGCACGTGCCCTTCCGCGGCGCCTCGCTGCTGGTGCAGGAGATGCTGGCCGGGCGCATCCCCTTCGGCGGCGACCAGCTCTCCTCAGGGATGCCGCATATCCGCGCGGGCGGGGTGCGGCCGATCGCCATCCGCTCGACCTCGCGCAACCGGCTGCTGCCGGAGATCGCGACGGTGCGCGAGCAGGGCTTCCCGAATGCGGAGATCCTGGGCTGGAACGGCTTCTTCGCGCCATCACGCACGCCGGAGCCCATCCTGGTCCGGCTCCAGGCCGAGATCGCGGCGGCGGCACGGCACCCGCCGGTGGCGGCGCGGATCGACGAACTGGGCGCGGATCCCGGCGGCAATTCGAGCGCCGAGTTCACGGCGATGGTGCACGGGCAGGTGGCCGCGTTGCGGCCCGTGGTGGCGTCGCTCGGGCTGCGGATGGAGTAGCGCGAGGTGATCTTGCGCCCTCGCGCTTTCCCAGCAGGGCATGACGGCTTCGCAAGGATTCGCCGGATTGGCCGCTCCGCATCTCCGGCCTAGGCTCGCCCGAACAGCTGCGGAG
>JAQGHZ010000243.1 GCA_028291485.1 Rubritepida sp.
TTGCGCTCTCCTGGACGATGATGTTCGGCATCGTCGCGAAGCTGCCCGAGTTCACCGCCTATGCCGATCGCGTGAACGCCCGCCCGGCCGTCCAGCGCGCCATCGCGAAGGATGCCGAGCTCGCCGCCGCGCAGGACGCGGCACGCAGTAAGGGCTGACGCTGAGATGTGGGGCTTCCTCCTCCGCCGGCTGGGCCAGGTGATCCCCACGCTGATCATCGTCTCGATCCTCGTCTTCGCGCTCCAGCAGCTCATGCCGGGCGACCCCGCGCTCATCCTCGCCGGCGAGGAGCGCGGCGACCCCGAGGTGCTGGCGCAGATCCGCGCCGAGCTGAGGCTCGACCAGCCGCTGGCGAGCCAATACCTGCACTGGATCTGGCGGGCGCTGCACGGCGATCTCGGCTTCTCCTGGCGCATCCGCCTGCCGGTCGGCGAGCTGATCCTGGAGAAGCTGCCCGTTACCTTCCAGCTCGCCTCCATGAGCTTCGTCATCGGCGTGGTCATCGGCGTGCCCTGCGGCGTGCTGAGCGCCGTATGGCGCGACCGGCCGGTCGACTGGCTCATCAACGGCATCGCGCTCTTCGGCATCTCCACGCCGAACTTCTGGCTCGGCATCATGATGATCCTGCTCTTTTCGGTGGAGCTCGGCTGGCTGCCACCCAGCGGCTACGTGTCGCCCTGGGAGGACCCGCTGATGAGCCTGCAGACGACCATCATGCCCGCCTTCGTGCTCGGCACCGGCGTCGCCTCGGTGCTGATGCGCCACACCCGCGCGGCCATGCTCGGCGCGCTCAGCCAGGACTATGTGCGGACCGCGCGCGCCAAGGGGCTGAGCGAGCGGATCGTCGTCGGCAAGCACGCGCTGCGCAACGCGCTGGTCCCGGTGGTGACGCTGGGCACCATCGAGTTCGGACGGCTGCTGGCGGGCGCGGTGCTGACCGAGCAGATCTTCTCCATCCCCGGCTTCGGCAAGCTGGTGGTCGATGCCGTGTTCAACCGCGACTATCCCGTGGTGCAGGGCGTGGTGATGGCGACCGCGCTGATCTTCATCCTGCTGAGCCTGATCGCGGACCTGCTCTACATGGCCATCAACCCGCGGCTGCGCACGGCATGAGCACGACGGCCGCCAAGACCACGGGAAGCCTCGCGATCGAGACCGGCGAGAGCCCCGGCCGCCGCGCGCTGCGGCGCTTCCTGGAGCACAAGCTGGCCATGTTCGGGCTGGTCGTGGTGGTGATCTTCATCGCGGCAGCCCTGCTGGCCCCCTGGATCGCGCCCTTCGACCCGCTGGAGACGAGCTGGACCCGCATCCGCAAGCCGCCCTCGCTCACGCATCTCTTCGGCACGGACGAGAACGGCCGCGACGTGCTGAGCCGCGTGCTCTTCGGCGCGCGGGCGAGCCTGACGGCCGGCGTCATCGCCGTCGGCGGCGCGGTGCTCATCGGCGTGCCGGTGGGCCTGCTCGCGGGGCTGGGGGGCAAGTGGCTGGACATCGTGATCAGCCGCATCGCCGATGCGATGCTGTCGATCCCCTTCCTGATCCTGGCCATCGCGCTGGCCGCCTTCCTCGGCCCGGCGCTGGAGAATGCGATGATCGCCATCGCCGTCTCCGCCTCCCCCATCTTCGTGCGGCTCGCGCGCGGCATGGCGCTGGAGGCGCGCAGCACGGACTGGGTGGAGGCGGCACGCGCCCTGGGCAATCCGATCTGGCGCATCGGCGTGATGCACGTGCTGCCCAACATCGTCCCGCCCCTGCTGGTGCAGGCGACGCTGGCCATCGCCGAGGCCATCATCGCCGAGGCCTCGCTGAGCTTCCTCGGCCTCGGCCAGCAGCCGCCGCAGCCCTCCTGGGGGAGCATGCTCAACTCGGCGCAGCGCTTCATCGAGGGCGCGCCCTGGCTGGCGATCTTCCCGGGCCTCGCGATCTTCCTGGTGGTGCTGGCCTTCAACCTGGTCGGCGACGGGCTGCGGGATGCGTTGGACCCGCGGAGCCAGCGGCGTTAGCCTCCCGGCAACGCCAGGACAACGGCCGTCTTCCCGGACCAGGAGCCGAGCGAGGAACGACGCCATACCGTAGCGCCCCAAGCCTCGGGGCCGGGCAGACTGAGGGGCTTCGCGCCGGCGGCGCCCCTCATCCCTCGACCGGCTCGGCCACCAGGACCTGGGTGACGTAGATCTCGCAGCGCTTCACGTCATAGGCACCCAGCGGCATCAGCGCGCCGTTCAGGCAGAGCCGGCTGATGCGATAGCCCCGCAGGACCTCATAGAAGTCCCGCATCGTGACGCGGGTGCCGATATTCGCGGGTATGAACTCGAACTGGATCGTCCGGATGCGCCGCTCGGCGAGGGCGCGGCGCGCGCCCTTCAGCACGTTCAGGTCGTAGCCCTCGGTGTCGATCTTGAGGAGGGCGATCTCCTCGGCCCCGTTGCGCGCCATCCATTCGTCGACCGTCGTCACCTCCACGGCGTGGGAGACGATGTCCTCGCTGTACATGCCGACGCTGTCGCGGCTCAGGCTGGCCTGGGTCGAGCCATCGGAGGCGGCGAAATCGTGCAGCTCCAGGCGTCCGGCCGCGTCGCCCAGGGCCAGCTGCTCGGCCGCGATGCCGCACCCTTCGACCGAGCGCCGAAGCGCCTCGAAGGTCTGCGGATGGGGCTCGAAGGCCACGATCCGCGCATCGGGCGCGAAATGCCGGACGCATCGGGCGTAGTGGCCGGCATTGGCACCGACGTCGAGAACCAGCTTCCCGGCGAGCCGGGGCGCCATGGCCCGCAGGAACCGTTCCTCCGAGAGGCCAAGATGATGACGCCCAGGGTAATCGATGGCCATTCCATTTACGCGGAGCGCAAGATCATAAACACTCCGATTGAATGATGCGGCCTCCGGACGGTTCATCATCCACAGAAATGGGTAAGCCAGACGCCCTACAAGGCGCCGAAAAGGATTATCCCTCCAGCCCGGCGTCAGAACCGACGAACCATCATTATTGCCATTCATGGGAAGCCTTCTGATTCCACCGGAAAGGACATCTAAATCATGATTGACCGAAAAGGGCATCAGGAAAAAATCACAGCTGGTGATTGGCCAAGAGATGCCGGTCGAGGAAGCGGGCGATCTCGCCGAAGGCCTCCTCCGCCTCCGGCACGCCGGGATCGAGGAGCTGGCCGTGGCTCTGGCCTTCGAAGACCTGGAGCACGGCCTCGACGCCCGCCTGCCGGCGCCTGCGATGCGCGCGCACCGCGTCGCTCAGCAGCAGGTCGCGCGTGCCGCTGGTCAGGATGGCCGGCGGGAAGCCGGAAAAATCGCCGTAGATGGGCGAGATCAACGGGGCGCGCAGATCGCGCCCATTGGCATAGAGCCCGGCTGCCGCGCCATGTCAGGATTTTCCCTGGACTCACTCGCGGTCCAGGGCGCGCGGGGCGATTCCGGCAAGGCGCCGGATGGTCGGAGTGGCCGGATTTGAACCGACGACCCCTTGTCCCCCAGACAAGTGCGCTACCAGGCTGCGCCACACTCCGACTGGGCGCTGCCTTAGCATCCACCGCGCCGTTGTCAAAGGGTCACGTCAGACGATCGGCCCTGCGTAGAGATCGCCCCTGGTGGCAGGCAGCCCGGAAGCGCCGCGCGCCTTCTTCGTCGCCACCGTCTGGAAGATGTTCACGCTCCCCCGCTCGAAGGCCAGGGCGCAGCCGGCCAGATAGACGAGCCAGATGCGCGTCTTGGCCGCGCCGACCTCGGCCTCGGCCGCCGCGCGGTTGGCGTAGAGGTTCTCGGTCCAGAGCCGGCAGGTGCGGCCGTAATGCTCGCGCCAGCCCTCGGTGTCGTGGATTTCGAAGCCGTTGCGCTCCATGGCATCGGTGGTGCCGCCGATATGGTCGAGCTCGCCGCCGGGGAAGATGTAGTTCACCAGCGCGGCGAATTCCGGCCGCTTCTTCCGGAACTCCCGCTCGGTCCGCTTCATCGGCCGCGCGATGGCGTGGTGCAGATAGATCCCGCGCGGCCGCAGCAGCGATTTGATGTGGCTGAAATAGCCGTCCCGGTTGTCGAGCCCGACATGCTCGAACATGCCGATGGAGGCGACCTTGTCGAACTCCATGTCCTTCAGGCTGCGGAAGTCGCGCAGCTCGATCGTCACGCGGTCCTCGAGGCCGAGGCGCTTCACCTTCTCCCTCGCGAAATCGAACTGCGCCTGGCTCAGCGTCACGCCATGCGCCTGGACGCCGTGATGCTGCGCCGCGTGGCAGACGAGCCCACCCCAGCCGCAGCCGATGTCGAGGAAACGCTCGCCGGGGGCGAGGCGCAGCTTGCGGCAGATCATCTCCAGCTTGGCCTTCTGCGCGGTGGCGAGGCCGTCCTGCCACTCCGGGAAATAGGCGCAGGAGTAGACCATCTCCGGATCGAGGAAGAGCGCGTAGAAGGCGTTGGAGAGGTCGTAGTGGAACTGGACCTGCGCCTTGTCGTCGCGCCCCTCCTCCGTCCGCGCTTTCTGGGCCCCGGCATAGGCGTGATCGGCGCTGGATATCCCGGGGCCGAAGAGGAAGGGCAGCACCGCGCGGGCGGCCGCAAGCTTGTTCACGGAGCGCGCCAGCCCGCGCGTGCCTTTCTCGCCGCGGCGCAGCGCGAGATCCAGCAGCGTGCCGCCCTCAAGCTCGATCAGGCCTTCCGCAAGGAGGTCGATCAGCGTCGGCAGGCGGGGGCGGCGCAGCAGACGCGTGACGGCCCGCGGGTCGCGCACGGCGATGGCAAAGTCGCCACTCCAGCGCGGGCCGAGCGGGATGGCCTCGCCATCCCAGAGGCGGATGGCAAGATCGATGTCGAGCTTCGTGCCGAGATCGGCGATGAGGTCCCTGAGGCGGGCCAGACGGGGATCGGAGGGCATGCCGCGCCACATTGCCACAAGGTTTGCCCTGGCCCTACCTCTCCTCGGAATGCCGGCTTTGCAGGGTCGGCATTC
>JAQGHZ010000321.1 GCA_028291485.1 Rubritepida sp.
ACACGCAGCTAAACGAGGTGGGCGCGGTTCCTATTCGGCAATCGGGGGCAGATCCGGCTCGGCACTCGTGCCGAGCCTTTCCGCCGGCCATCAGGCCGCCTCACCCTTGACCGGCAGACCCTCGGCCTTCCGGCCCGCACGCTTGCGCTCGTTCGGATCCAGGTAGCGCTTGCGCAGGCGCACTGCGCCCGGCGTCACCTCCACCAGCTCGTCGTCCTCGATATAGGCGATCGCCTGCTCGAGGCTCATGCGCCGCGGCGGGATCAGCAGCAGCGCCTCATCCTTGCCGGCGGCACGGATGTTGGTGAGCTTCTTCTCCTTGACCGGATTCACTTCCATGTCGTCGCCGCGCGAGCTCTCGCCGATGATCAGGCCGGTATAGACCTTCGCACCCGGGTCGACGAAGAGCGTGCCGCGCTCCTGCAGCGCGAAGAGCGCGTACTGCGTCGTCTCGCCATCCACGTTGGAGATGAGCGAGCCGTTGCGGCGGCCCTCGATGCTGCCGGCCCAAGGCTGATAGCCGTGGAACAGGCGGTTCATGATGCCCGTGCCGCGCGTGTCGGTCAGGAACTCGGAGTGATAGCCGATCAGGCCGCGCGACGGCATGATGAAGGTGATGCGGGTCTTGCCGACGCCCGAAGGCCGCATGTCCTGCATCTGCGCCTTGCGCAGCGACAGCTTCTCGACGACGACGCCCGTGAAGGCGTCGTCCACGTCGACCAGCACCTCCTCGAAGGGCTCCTCGCGGGCGCGGGTCTCGGGGTTCTCGCGCGTCAGCACGCGAGGACGACCGATGGTGAGCTCGAAGCCCTCGCGGCGCATCTGCTCGATGAGCACGCCGAGCTGAAGCTCGCCGCGGCCGGCGACTTCGAAGGCGTCCGTCTCCTCGCTCTCGCGGATGCGGATGGCGACGTTGCCCTCGGACTCGCGGTGCAGGCGGTCGCGGATCTGGCGCGACGTGACCTTCTTGCCCTCGCGGCCGCCGAGGGGGCCGTCATTGACGCGGAAGGTCATGGCGAGCGTCGGCGGATCGACCGGCACGGCGGGCAGCGGAACCGCCTGCTCGGGCGCGCAGATCGTGTCCGGGATCGTCGTATCGGAGAGGCCGGCGATGGCGATGATGTCGCCCGCGTGGGCCTCCTCCACCGGCACCCGCTCCAGGCCGCGGAAGGTCAGCAGCTTGGTGAGGCGGCCGGTCTCGACCACCGTGCCGTCGGCGCGCAGCACCTTCACCGGCATGTTGAGGCGGGCGGTGCCCTGCTCGATGCGGCCCGTGAGGATGCGGCCGAGGAAGTTGTCGTATTCGAGGATCGACGCATTCATCGCGAAGGGCGCGTCGACATCCACCGTCGGCTCCGGCACGTGCGTGACGATGAGGTCGAACATCGCGTCCAGGTTCTGGCGCGGGCCATCCATCGTCGTATCCGCCCAGCCCTGGCGGCCGGAGGCGAAGAGCATCGGGAAGTCGAGCTGGTCGTCCGAGGCGCCGAGGTTGGCGAAGAGGTCGAACACCTCGTCATGCACCTCGTGGGCGCGTGCGTCCTGGCGATCGACCTTGTTCACCACCACGATGGGGCGGATGCCGCGGGCCAGCGCCTTGCCGAGCACGAACTTGGTCTGCGGCAGCACGCCCTCGGCGGCGTCGACGAGGAGGATGGCGCCGTCCACCATCGAGAGGATGCGCTCCACCTCGCCGCCGAAATCGGCGTGGCCGGGGGTGTCGACGATGTTCAGCTTCACGCCGTGCCAGTCGACGGCCGTGCACTTGGCAAGGATGGTGATGCCGCGCTCGCGCTCCAGGGCGTTGCTGTCCATGGCCCGTTCCGCGACCTGCTGGTTCTCGCGGAAGGTGCCGGACTGACGGAGGAGCTGGTCGACGAGCGTGGTCTTGCCGTGGTCGACGTGCGCGATGATCGCGAGGTTACGCATGGACATGGGGTCGGGCTTCCGGGCGTGGTTGTGGCCCGCGCGCTAAGGTGCCCGGGCGGCGTTGATCGGTCGTGAGGTGTTGCTGCGGCGCACACATAGGGGCCCCGCAACAAAATTGCCAGCGGAGATGCGATGTCACGCCATGCGCGGGTCTCATGCGCGAGTCTCGTCACCGCATGAGCCGCCGCGGAAAATGCGACGGACGCGACGAAATCTCGCGTTGCAGTTGCCCTCGGCCCCGGGCATATCCCGGCTGCGTTCTGGGACAGAATACCATGATAAAACATGCATTTATGGCCGCGCTCACACTCGGCGCCGCGTTGGTTCCATCCATGGATGCTCAGGCCCAGCAGACCTGCCTGGGACCGGACCGGCTCGCCGTGCAGTATGCGCAGACGCGGCCCGGGTCGGGCGGCACCTGGAACTACGTGGCGCGGATCGCGAACTCGTCGATGCAGCCGATCCGGTTCGACGTCCGGTTCCAGATGGTCAACGCGCAGCCCAACCGGGACATCTATTCCACCCAGACCCTGAACAGCCGGACCTTCCGCGAGTACGTCCTGGCCAACGGCACCGCCATGGTCGACGGAGCCCGCATCACCGAGAACACCCGGCTGATCTGCCGATAATCGATCCCGCGAAGGCCGTCAGCGGGCCTTCACCGGCCGGTTCCCATGACTGTCGGCCGGAACCCCGCGCGCCAGCGACATATGGCTGTGCACGCCGAGCCAGCCCTCGGCACCGCCAGGCACCAGGATCAGCGTCGCGCGGCCCGGCCGGTCGAAGGGCGTGCCGTCCGTCGCGTAGCCGGTCGAGGTGAAGGGCGCGATCGCCACCGCCATCTTCCCGTCCGGGCTGGCCAGCACACGCGCCGCGCCCTGGGGGAAACGGAAGTCGCTGGTCTTGGGCCAGACGCTCTCCCATTGCTGGTCGCGCCAGGGCTCCAACCCCTCGACCAGCGCCTTCACCGTGCCGAAGGCGATGATGCGCGGGTGCCAGAAGGGATAGGCGCTGCGGTAGTCCACTTCGCGCACCGTGGCGGAGAAGCGGTCGAGCCAGTCCAGGATCGCGTCGCGGATCGCCGGCGGGGCGTCGGGAAGGTCGGGCGTCATCGGATCCTCAGCGCGGGCGGCGGCTGGGGCGGTCGAGCGCCACCAGCGCGGCCTCGATCTCCCGCTGGGCGCCGGCGCGGTCGTTGCGCAGCAGGGCGGCGCGGGCGGCGGCGATGCGGCCGATCGGGCCGCCGGTCACCGCTTCGCCGACGCGGGTGGGCGAGGTGTCGCGGGTGAGCAGGCGGGATTCGGCGCGCTCGAGGAACTCGTTGGCGGGGCCGGGGCGGCCGGCCCGTAGCGCGGTCAGCGCGCCCTGGAGCTGGCCCGCCGCGTCGTCCAGGCTGGCGGCGTCCACCTCGGCGGCGTCGCGTCGCTGGGCGGACACGCCGGGCGGCTGGTCCGGATTGGCCTGCAAGCGCTGCAACTCGCGCACCGAATCATTCTGGACGAGCTGGGTGGTGGTCTCGAAGCGGTCGCCGCGATGGGCGGAGGCCCCGGTCGGCGCCATCGATATCGGCACCAGCAGCGCCGCGAGCGCGATCAGGCGGATCATGCCACGAGCTCCTTCAGGTCCACGAGCGGCCGGGCGCCGTAATGGCTGATGACCTCGGCCGCGGCGATGCTGCCCCAGCGACCAGCCATGGGCAAGGACAGACCCTTGGCCCAGGCCGCCAGGAAACCGGCCGCATAGGCGTCGCCGGCGCCCGTCGTGTCCACGACCGTAGTGGGCTGGGCAGCGTCCTGGTGCCGCTCGCCGCCGGAGAGGATGATCGAGCCGTGCTCGCTGCGGGTCAGCGCCGCGATCTCGACCTCCTGCGCGGCCTGGGCG
>JAQGHZ010000265.1 GCA_028291485.1 Rubritepida sp.
GCGGCATCCTTCAGCGCGTAGCGCTGGTTCACGTTCAGCTTCACCTTGCCGGTCTTCACCGCGTCGAAGAGATCGGCTGCCACGGCCTCCAGGTCGGAGCGCTTCGTGGTGTAGGAGGCGAGCGTCGGGCGCGTCAGGTAGAGCGAGCCCTTGGCGGCCAGGATGCCGATGTCGATCGGCGGGACGGGGCCCGAGGCATTGCCGTAGCTCACCATCATGCCGAGCGGCGCCAGGCAGTCGAGCGAGGGGATGAAGGTGTCGCGACCCACGCTGTCATAGACCACGGGCAGCATGGCGCCGCCGGTGATCTTCTTCACCGCGGCGGGCAGGTCCTCGCCGGAAAGGATGATGTGGTCGGCGCCGTGGTCCTTGGCGAGCTGGGCCTTGGCCTCGGTGCTGACTGTGCCGATGACGGTGCAGCCGAGCGCCTTGGCCCATTGCACCATGATCAGCCCGACGCCGCCGGCGGCCGCATGAACCAGGATCGTCTCGCCCGACTTCACCCGGTAGGTGCTGCGGAGCAGGTACTGCGCTGTCATGCCCTGGAGCATCATCGAGGCGGCCTGCTCGAAGTCGATGCCCTCGGGGATCTTCACGAGGCGGTCGGCCTTCATGGCGCGGGCCTCGGCATAGGCGCCGATGGGGCCGGAGGCATAGGCGACGCGGTCGCCCACCGCGACCTCGGTGACGTCCTCGCCGATCGCCTCCACGATACCGGCGCCCTCCATGCCGATGGAGGTGGGCAGCGCCGGGGCCTTGTAGAGGCCGTTGCGGAAATAGACGTCGATGTAGTTCAGGCCGACGGCCTTGTGGCGCACCAGGGCCTCACCGGGCTTGGGATGCGGGAGGGGCACCTCCTCCCACACCATTTTCTCGGGGCCACCATATTCGTGGATGCGGATGGCGTGGTTCATAGGAGGGTTCCTCGGGCCGGATAGGGCCGGTTGAGAGCACGCGCTTCGTGTTCGAGCAGGTAGCGCTTCGTGGAAGGGCCATCGCCCCCCGAGAAGCCGCCGAGGGCGCCGTTCGCGGCGATCACCCGGTGGCACGGGATCAGGATGGGAATGGGGTTGCGGCCATTGGCCTGGCCGACGGCACGGGGCGCCGAGGCGAGCTCCTTGGCGATGTCCAGGTAGCTCCGGGTCTCGCCCGGCGGGATTCGCGTGAGCGCGGCCCAGACGCGTTGCTGGTAGGCTGTGCCATGGGGGGCGAGCGGGAGCTGAAAGGTCACCCGCTTGCCGTCGAAATAGTCGTTCAACTGGTCGCGCGCCTCGCGCAGCAAGGGCGTGGCTTCCTGATCGGAGCCGCGCCCCCAATCGAGCGATACGATCGCGCCGTTCTCCTCCGAGATCGTGATCTCGCCGAGGGGCGTGTGAAGCGAGAGCTGCGGCATGTTTCCCTATGTTGCGCACGCACGAGGATGCAGCACCCGCCGGGGGTCGACGTCAAGCGTCCCCCTGTCGGGCGGCGGGGCAGGCGGCTACAGGGTTATTCTGTAACAGGAGGCTCCATGGGGGACCAGATCTTCGCCTTGGCCAGTGGGTCCGGCCGCGCCGCGGTGGCGGTGATGCGGCTTTCCGGCTCCGGGACCGGCGGGCTGGTCGCAGAGCTGTGCGGCGGCCTGCCGGAGCCGCGACGGGCAAGCCTGCGACGGCTGCGACAGGGCGAGCTGGTGCTGGACCGGGCGCTGGTCCTCTGGCTGCCGGGGCCGCGCAGCTACACCGGCGAGGACAGCGCGGAGCTGCAGTTGCATGGCGGGCCGGCGGTGGTGGCGGCGGTGGCGGAGGCTCTGGTCGCGCTGGGCGCGCGGCCGGCCGAGCCGGGGGAGTTCACCCGGCGCGCCTTCCTGAACGGCAAGCTGGACCTGACGGCGGCGGAGGGGATCGCGGATTTGATCGCGGCCGAGACCGAGGCGCAGCGTCGCCAGGCGCTGCGGCAGGCCGAGGGTGGGCTGGCGGCGCGGCATGCAGAATGGGCGGCGCGGCTGACGCGCCTACTGGCGCGGCAGGAGGCCTTCATCGAGTTCGAGGAGGAGGATCTTCCCTCCGATCTGGATGCGCAGGTGGCGGTCGGCGCTGGGGCGTTGCGCGAAGAGATGGCGGCCTTGCTGGCGGACGGCCTGCGCGGCGAAAAGCTGCGGGAGGGGCTCGCGATCGCGATCCTGGGTGCGCCGAATGCCGGAAAATCCTCGCTTCTCAATGCTTTGGTCGGGCGCGATGCGGCCATCGTCTCGACGCGGGCCGGGACCACGCGGGATGTGGTGGAGGTGCGGATGGTCCTGGCCGGCGTGCCGGTGACGCTGGCGGATACGGCCGGACTGCGCGAGGCCGTCGACGAGATCGAGGCCGAGGGCGTGCGGCGGGCTTTGGCCCGGGCGGAAACCGCCGATCTGCGGCTGCTCGTCTTCGCGGCGGATGCGGAACCCGATGCGGCGACGCTGGCGCTGTGCGGGCCGGACACGCTGGTGGTCGTCAACAAGGCGGATCTGGGGCCGGGTGCGGTCGAGGGAGGCGTCGCCGTGTCCGCGCGGACCGGGAAGGGGCTGGAGGCTTTGCGCACGCAACTCGAAGGGGTGGCGGCCGCCCGGGCCGGGCTGACCGACGCTGCCGCGCTGACGCGCCCACGGCATCGGGCGGCATTGCGCGAGGCGGTGGAATGGCTCGACCGGCTGCCCGAGGCCGGGCTTCCCGAGCTGCGCGCCGAGGCTCTGCGCAACGCCCTGCGAACGCTGTCGCGGCTGACGGGACGCGTGGATGTCGAGCAGGTACTCGACCTCGTCTTCCGCGAGTTCTGCATCGGGAAATAGCTGCTATACGGCGGCCCATGTGGGACGTGACCTATGACGTGGCGGTGGTGGGCGGGGGCCATGCCGGCTGCGAGGCGGCTGCTGCCGCGGCGCGCTGCGGCGCGCGCACGCTGCTGCTGACGCATGATCCGGCCAAGCTCGGCGAGATGTCCTGCAATCCCGCGATCGGCGGCATCGGCAAGGGGCACCTGGTCCGCGAGGTGGATGCACTGGATGGGCTGATGGGCCGGGCGGCGGACGCGGCGGGCATCCATTTCAAGCTGCTGAACCGCAGCAAGGGGCCGGCCGTGCGTGGGCCGCGCGTCCAGGCCGACCGGCAATTGTACCGTGCGGCGGTGCAGAGGCTGCTGGCGGAGACTCCGGGGCTCGCCGTGATGGGCGAGGCGGTGGAGGAACTGATCGTCGAGGCCGGGCGGCTCCAGGGCGTCGTGACCGCCTCGGGGCGGCGCATCGCCTGCGGTGCCGTCGTCATCACGACCGGCACGTTTCTTCGCGGCGTAATCCATATGGGCGAGACGCGCATTCCGGCCGGCCGCGTGGGCGAGGCGCCCTCGTTGGGTCTGGCCGCGGCGCTGGAGCGGCTTGGGCTGCCGCTGGCGCGCCTCAAGACCGGTACGCCGCCGCGGCTGGATGGGCGCACGATCGATTGGGCCAGCCTGGAGATGCAGCCAGGCGATGCCGAGCCGGAGCCCCTCTCCTGGATGACCGAGCGGATCATGAATCGTCAGGTGGAATGCGGCGTCACGCACACGACGCCGCGCACGCACGACATCATCCGGGCGAGCCTGCACCTTTCGGCGGT
>JAQGHZ010000297.1 GCA_028291485.1 Rubritepida sp.
AGAGCCGTCCACTCCCTTCGCGTGGCCGAGATCACCATGGGCATGTGGCGCACCGCACCCGGCCTGCTGGGCTCCGTCGAGACGGCGCTGCTGGGGAGCCTGCTGCACGATGTCGGCAAGCTTTGCGTGCCACGCGAGATCCTGGCCTCGCCGCATCTGCTCACCTGGGAGGAGCGGGCGGTCATGTCCACCCATGCCGCGCAGGGGGCGGAGATGCTTCTCGCGATGGGGTTCCCCGAGGCCATCGCCGCCGTCGCGCGCGGCCACCACGCGCGCTGGGCGGGCGGCGGCTATCCGTCCTCCGGGCCGGCGCGGAGCCTGCCGCCGATCGTTCGGGCCGTTGCCGTGGCCGACGCCTTCGACGCCATGACCGATCCGGGCCGGGAGCACCGCGCCCCGCTCGGCCGGCGCGAGGCGCTGCGCGAGGTGGCGGCCTGCGCCGGCACCCATTTCGACCCGGTCGCGGCGGCGATCCTGGCCGACGGCCTGGTACGGCCGGCGGAGGACCAGACCTGGCGCGCGCCCGCCATGCCGTCCTTCTGGCCGTCGCCGGCGGCCCGCGCGGACCTAGCTGCCGTCCACTGAGGCCCGCCATGACCGAACGCCCGACCTTCGGCAGCGCGCTCCGCCGTTCCACCCGCCCGTCTGCCCGCCCACCTGCCCGCCGGCACGTCCTGCCGGACTTCCGGGCCGTCGTGGACAGCCTCCAGCACGCGGTGATCCTGACCGACGCCGAGCTGGAACCGCCGGGCCCGGCCATCCTCTATGTGAACCCCGCCTTCACCCGCCTGACCGGCTACACGCCCGAGGAGGTGGTCGGCCGCAACCCGCGCCTGCTGCAGGGGCCAGGCACCGACCGCACCGCGCTGCGCGCCATCGCCTCGGCCCTGCGGCGGGGCGAGGGCGGGCAATGGAAGCTGCTCAACCAGGGCCGCGACGGGACACCCTATTGGGCGGAGTTGCGCATCGCCCCGTTGCAGGGACCGGACGGCGCCGTCGAGCAATTCGTCGGCTTCCAGCGCCCCAGCTATCCGGACCTCGAATGGGCGGACATCGTCGGGTCGGAGGCCGGCCGCGACACGCTGACCGGCCTGCCGGACCGGCGAGCCCTGGTGGCGGAAGTGCAGCGGCATCTCCGCGGCGAGGCCGCCGGGCAGCTCTGCTTCGCCTATCTCGGCATCGACCGTTTCCGCGCGCTGAACGACACGGAGAAGCCGCCGGTCGGCGATGCGGTGCTGCTGGCCTTCGCCGATATCCTCGCAGGCGGCCTGCGGCGCAGCGATGGGCTGGGCCGCCTCGGCGGCGAGGAATTCGGCATCTGCATGCCGGGCATCCGGCTGATCGAGGCGCGGGCGCTGGCCGACCGCCTGCGCCGGGCCGTCGAGACCCAGCCCTTCGACACGCCGGCAGGACCGCTGGCGGTCACCTGCAGCATGGGGCTGATCATGGCGCGGCCGGGCGAATCGCTCGCCGAGCTGCTGGAGCGGGCCGATGCGGCGCTGGATGCGGCGCGGCGGCAGGGGGGCAATCGCGTCGTCATCGGCTGAGAAGCCGTACCAGCGGCAGAAGTTAGGATGAAGGCTGCCGTCTGGTCCATTGAGGCAGGACCGCGTGTCCGGCCGTCTCCGGTCATGCTTCCGCCTTCGACGATCCGGTTCCAGGATATGCGTCATCATGCCACTGACGCGATACCGGGCCATCCATGAAGACGACGAGCTGATTGTCTTCCTGAAGACGACGGACAGCGACGTCACGATCTTCGCCTTCAACAATCACGGAACGATCTATCCGACCCCGCAGGTCTGGGGCACCGATTTCATCGAGAAGACCGGCTTCAATGCCGTCGTCTTCATGGCGAAGAAGCGGAACTGGTTTCCCGCCTGCGCCATGTTTCCGGCGATCGCCGTGGTCCAGCGGCATCTCGGCGCCACGCCGTTTTCTTTCGCCCTGGGGAACAGCATGGGCGGATATGCCGCCCTCAAATACAAGAAGGCGCTGAACGCGGATGCGTGCCTGAGCTTCAATCCGCAGTACACCATCGATCCCGCGGGCTGTTCCTTCGATGGAAGGTTTTCGTCCTACTGGACCCCGGACATGGCGGGGATGGATATCGCCGCGAACGACATCGATCGGCACGCCTTCGTGTTCTACGATCCAGGTGATCCGCAGGATTCCGGGCATGTGCGGATCTTATCGACCATGCCTGGAGTTCACCGGATCCCGGTCTTCCACACCGGACACGTGACCCTGAGGTCGGTCGTCCGCGGCAGGACCCTGTCCGATATCGTCGATGCCGTCAGGACGAATTCCGCCGATGTGGCGGCGCAGCTCCACCTGTTGCTCCGTCGGAGCAGGAAATCGAGCTTCGATTATTATCACAATCTGGCGAACGAACTTCTCGCGCGACATCACGGGCGCATGTTCTTGCTGCTCGTCGATGCCATGGAACGGCATTCCCAATTGAAGCCCGCCCAGATGGAACGCATCCGGGAACTCGGCCGGGAGACGCCGCGCCCTCCCGCCCTTGCGGAAGCCGAGGCCGCCGGCCGTCTGCCCGAGCCGCCCGCATCGCCGGTTGTTCTGGGGCGCGGGTCCGGCGCGCAGCCCGGTCATGCCGCGCCGGGCCAGACGGCCGGCGCCCCATCCTCCCGCTCTCGCGGCGCGGACGGGCCTGCCCCGGTTCGCAGGTTCCGGCCGCGGCGCGGTATCCCCGGCGGGTGTGTCCGGCTGGGGCTGGCTGGCGCGTCTCTGGGCCTCCGCCCGCAGGAAGGATCGCGCCAGCTGAGGCCGGGGGCTCCCAGGATTTTGCTCAGAGAGCGATTCACCGCTTCGGTGATTCCACCTCCGCGGATCGCGCTTTAGCCGAGGAAGTCCTTCATCGCCTCGGAATAGGGCTCCTCGCGCGTCCAGCGGGCCATGGCGCCCTTCTCCGGCAACCCCGTCAGCGCCGAGGGGGCGACGCCGTCGCGCAGCGCCTTCAAGGTCGCGTGGATCGCCTGGGCCGCCGCCTGGCTCGGCGCATGGCCCTGGAGCGCGATGCGCACGCCGCGGCTGGCGAGGTAGTCGCGGTCGGCGATGGCCGGCGAGAGCGCGCCGAGGATGAGGGGCTGCTTCGCCACCTCGGCGGCCGCGTCCAGCTCGTCGCGCGTGGTGACGCCGGTGAGGAAGAGCCCGTCCGTGCCGGTGTCATTATAAGCACGGATGCGCGCGAGGCAGTCCTCCTTGGAGGTGACGTTCATCGCACCCGTCCGCGCGAGGATGCAGAGCGAGCTGTCCACCCGCGCCGCCACCGCCGCGCGCATCTTGCCGACGCCCTCCTCGATGGAGATGAGCCGCGGCTTCGGCGCGCCGTAGGGGCGGGGGAGCTCGGTGTCCTCGATGGACATGGCGGCGATGCCGGCGACCTCCAGCTCCTCGACCGTGCGCCAGACGTTCAGCGCATTGCCGTAGCCGTGATCGGCATCCACCACCAGCGGCAGCGAGCCCGCTCGCGTGATGCGGCGGCACTGCTGCGCGAATTCGGTCAGCGTGATCAGGATGTGGTCCGGCGCGCCCAGGATGGCGAGCGAGGCGGTGGAGCCTGCGAACATCCCCAGTTCGAAGCCCAGTTCCTCGGCGATGCGCGCGGAGAGCGGATCGTGCACCGAGGCTGGGTGAACACAGGCCTTGCCCTCCAGGACGGCGCGGGCGCGCAGGCGGCGTTCGGTGACGGTCTTCATATGGAGTTCCCCCTTTGGAGCATGATCGTCGAAGGCGGCATCGCCGGAGACGTGACTCATGCCCAGCAACAAGTCGCGCCCAGTCTCGCGCGCAATCCGCGAAGAGGCGAGGGGCCTGCCTCACTGCAACGCGCCCAGCGCTCGACCGCGGGCTTCGCGCTCGCCCAGCGCCAGCACTCGCCCTGGCGGCAGATCTTCGCGGCGAACCAGTGGCGCGTCGCCGCCTCGCCCTCGCCGCCCCGACCGAGAACATGATCGCCCGACAGGGCGCCAGCGGGTTGTCGATGGGCCGGACCACATGGACCTCGCCCCGCTCGTTGCCGATCGGGATGCGGTGGTCGATCCGACAGGGCGCATGGCCGCCGGGCGGCAGCGGCGCGACTCGCCGCGAGCGCGAGTCAGGCTCCGGCGCGCGATCTTCCATCCTGCATCCGACGTTATCTCCTCCGATGCGGGCTTCGACTCCGTGTCCCGGAATTGTACCGGCGCACGGGGGCGTGGCGGCAGGCCCGGGGGCATCGCGCCCGGCCGAAGTTCCCGAACGCATCATGATCGGCTTCGTGAAC
>JAQGHZ010000328.1 GCA_028291485.1 Rubritepida sp.
CATCCAGGACCACCAGGTGAGGGGGCTTTCTGTCGCGCCTGTCGCGTGACGGCTGAATGGCCGTAGCGTCATCTCCCGGAAAATGCTGCACTCAGCAAGTATCCGGGAGGGGACATGACGAATTACCTCGCCACGCTGCCGGCATTCCTGGCGTGGTTTCCGGTCTGCGCGAGCCTGCTGGCCGGCTTCGCCGCGATCTACATCCGGGTGACGTCCTGGGCCGAGCTCCGGCTGATCCGCGCCGGCAACGTCGCCGCGGCGGTCAGCTTTTCCGGCGCCCTCCTCGGCTATGCCCTGGTCGTCGCCTCGGTGATGCTGCACGCGGTAAGCCTTGTTGACCTGATCGTCTGGGGCCTCGTCGGTCTCGTCGTGCAGGTCGCGGCCTTCTACGTCGCCCGGGTTCTGCTGGGCGCCGACCTGCCGCGTCGGATGGAGGATGGGCAGCTCTCCTCCGGCATCATGCTGGCGTCGACATCGCTGTCGGCGGGCGTGCTCAACGCTGCCACCATGGCTTTCTGAGGGAGGTCCGCCATGCGCCGCTCCTACGTCGTCACGCTCACCATCCTCGCCGCCTCGGGCGCCGCGATTTATGCCTTCTCGGGCGACGACATCGACACGACCGATTACGTCGTCACCGACGAGGCCTCCTGCGTCCAGCATTACGGCACCGACGCCCAGGCCGATTGCACCACCGCCCTGGCCCAGGCGCGCCAGCAGCATGTCTCGACCGCGCCGCGCTTCGCGAATGTCGAGGCCTGCCGCGAGGCCACCGGCAGCGAGTGCGAGACCACGCCGGCCACGCTCGCCTCGGACAAGCCGCTGCTCGGCACGGCCGCCGCGGTGGGGGCGGGCATCGCCATCCCAGTCCTCGCGGGGGTGATGATCGGCCGGATGATGGACAATGGCGCGGGCCGCGTGACCACGCCGCTCTATGCCGGCCGGCCGCCCGGCGAATGCGGGCCCGGCGCACCCCAGGCCCCGGGCTGCTCGCCCCGCGGCACCTCCTCGTCCGGCAGCGGCAGCGGGGGGCGCTTCTACTACAGCGGCACCACCTATGCCGGCACCACGAGCGGCACGGTCGCCCGCGGCAGCGCCGCTGCCTTCACGGCCTCGCCCGACATGGCGCGGACCATCTCGACCGGCTCCGGCAGCGTGATGGGGCGCACCAGCACCGCCTCCGTCTCGCGCGGCGGCTTCGGCGCCTCCGCACGCGGCTTCAGCAGCAGCAGCTGATGGAGCGCATCGAAGCCGCGCCGCGGCCTGGCTGGCAGGCGAAGCTGGAGGAGGTGGGGCTGACCTACCACTCCAACGGCGTGGAGCCCCAGCCCGGCACGGAGGGCGGGCTGTGGTGGCACGAGGGCGCCCATTGGCGCCTCACCTCCGAGGAGGTGGATCTGCTCGACGACGCGACCGCCGAATTGCACGCCCGCTGCCTCGACGCCGTGGACTTCCTCGTGAACCGCGAGCCGGCGCAGCTCCAGGCCCTGTTCGGCCTGCCGGACTGGATGGCGGACTACCTGCGCCGCTCCTGGATGCGCGGCGACCCGACGCTGATGG
Source organism: Rubritepida sp. (assembly GCA_028291485.1). Taxonomy (GTDB): domain Bacteria; phylum Pseudomonadota; class Alphaproteobacteria; order Acetobacterales; family Acetobacteraceae; genus Roseococcus. Next base: position 1,558 of record JAQGHZ010000328.1, read on the forward strand.
GCCGCTTCGACCTCGCCTTCGACGACCGCGCCGGCGTGGTGAAGATGCTCGAGTACAATGCCGACACGCCGACCCTCGCCATCGAGACGGCGGTGGCGCAGTGGTTCTGGCTGCAGGACACGCACCCGGAGGCCGACCAGTTCAACTCGCTGCACGAAAAGCTGCTGGCCGCCTTCCGCGAGCTGGCGCCGCGCGTGCAGGGAAAGCCCATCCACTTCGCGGCCTTCGAGGACAGCGCGGAGGAATGGGCGCATGCGACCTATTATCGCGACCTGGCCGAGCAGGCCGGCCTCCGCACCGTGCCGATCGACATCCACCGCATCGGTTGGAACGGCGTGCAGTTCATGGACGAGGCGAACCAGCGCATCCATTTCCTGCACAAGCTTTACCCTTGGGAATGGGTGGAGCGCGACGCCTTCGGGCCGAACCTCGCCTCGGACAGTTGCGGCGTGCTGGAGCCGCCCTGGAAGGCGGTGCTCTCGGACAAGATGATCATGGCCGTGCTCTGGCGGCTCTTCCCCGGCCATCCGAACCTGCTGGAGACGGTGCCGAGGCGCGTGACGCTCGATGGGCCGCACGTCCAGAAACCGTGTCTGGGGCGCGAGGGCGCGAATATCGCGATGATACAGGGCGGGCTGACGACGGCCTCGACCGACGGGCCCTATGGCGGCGACAATGTGCGCTTCGTGACGCAGGCCATGGCGGTGCTGCCGCAGCGCGACGGATGGAACGCGCTGATCGGCTCCTGGATCGTCGGTGCGGAGGCGGCGGGGATCATCATCCGCGAGAGCCGGCAGGCGATCCTGCGGGACACCAGCCGCGTGGTGCCGCATTATTTTTAGTGCCCTCAGACGCCGGGCGCGGCCCTCCGGCCGCTTGGCTTCGCCGCGCCACCGTGGCGCCGGGCCGGGAAGTGGCGGGGGCGGCGCCGGCCGCTGTGCGGCCGGGCTTGCCTGGGAATGCGCTACTGCGCCGGCACGGCGCCCATCTCCGCGTGAATCTCCGACAGCATCGTGAAGGACCGCTTGCGCGCCTCCGGATCGTGGATCTGCGCGGTCACCATCAGCTCGTCCGCGCCCGTGCGCTCGATGAAGTCGGCGAGCTCGCGCCGCACCGTCTCGCGCGAGCCGACGAAGGAGCAGGAGAGCGAGCTCTGCAACACGCGCTGCGCGTAGGGATCGAGCGATTCCTCGTAGCCTTCCAGCGGCCGCGGCAGCTTGCCGGGGCGGCCGGTGCGCAGGTTCACGAAGGCCTGCTGCTGCGAGGAGAAGAGCAGCCGCGCCTCCGCATCCGTCTCCGCGGCGAAGACGCCGCAGCCCAGCATCAGGTAGGGCTTCTGCAGCCGACCGACGGGCTTGAAGCGCTCGCGATAGATCTCGGCCGCCTCCATCATCTGGGCCGGCGCGAAGTGCGAGGCGAAGGCGTAGGGCAGCCCCAGCATCGCCGCGAGCTGCGCGCCATAGGTGCTGGAGCCGAGGATCCAGAACTCCATGTCGAGCCCCGCGCCCGGCACCGCCTGGATCGCCTGCCCCGGCGCGGCGGGCTTGAAGTACTCCATGAGCTCGACGACATCGCGGGGAAACTCGTCCGGCCCGGTGCCGAGGTTGCGGCGCAGCGCGCGCATGGTGTTCTGGTCCGTGCCTGGCGCCCGCCCGAGCCCGAGGTCGATGCGCCCCGGATGCAGCGCCGCCAGCGTGCCGAACTGCTCGGCGATGATGAGCGGCGCGTGGTTCGGCAGCATGATGCCGCCGGCGCCGAGCCGGATCGTCGAGGTGTGCGTCGCGACGTGAGCCAGCGCCACCGCCGTCGCGGCGCTGGCGATGCCGGGCATGTTGTGGTGCTCGGCCATCCAGAAGCGGCGGTAGCCCAGCGCCTCGACGTGATGCGCCAGGTCGGCCGAGTTGCGCAGGGCGTCGCCGGCGCTGCTGCCTTCGGGGACGGGGGAGAGGTCGAGCACGGAGAGCAGGGTCATGATTGCGATATAGGAGGCGATGGCCCACGTGGAAGGCCGGGATTCCTGCAATAGGCAGGTTGAGGAAACCTGACCGCCCTTGCGCCGTTCCGAAGAAGCCTGCCCATGGGGTAAACAATCGGAGGAAGCGACCCATTTCACCGACCGAGGGTTCGCCATACGGATTGCTGATGCCCGAACCCACCGACGAGGCCCGCGTGGAAGAGGTGGCGCGCAAAGCGCCGCCGCCGCCCGAGGGCTCTCACCCCGCCCACGCCGTCAGCCGCGTGGCGCTGCTCGCCGACGGCGACGCGGCTTTCGCTGCGCGGATCGCCTCGGCGCGCGCGGCGGAGCGCACGCTCGACCTGCAATACTACCTCTGGCATGGCGACGTGACCGGCCGGCTCATGGCGCGCGAGGCGCTGATGGCGGCCGACCGCGGCGTGCGCGTCCGCATCCTGATCGACGATCTCTACGGAATCGGGCGCGAGCGGGACATCGCGTCCCTGAGTGGCCATCCCCGCATCTCGCTGCGCTGGTTCAACACCTCGCGCTGGGGGCACTGGGGCTGGCTCGGGCTGATGCTGGAATTCGCCTTCGGCAGCTGGCACCTCAACCGGCGCATGCACAACAAGGCCTGGATCGCCGACAGCGGGACGGTGATCTGCGGCGGCCGCAATATCGGCGACCGGTACTTCGACGCGCCGGCCGACCTGAACTTCCGCGACCTCGACGTCTCGGTGCAGGGACCCGCCGCGCGGGAAGCGACGGCGCTCTTCGAATCCTACTGGCGCAGCCCGCTGGCGCGGCCGCTGCGCCGCCTGCCGCGGATGCGTACCCGGAAATCGGCGCTGAAGAAGCTGCGGCGCAAGCTTGAAGCGGCGGCGGCCTCGCCCGAGGCGCTCGACGTGCTGGAGGGCGTGCGCCAAGCCGGCCCGCCGCCCGGGCTCGACATCGCCAACGACGCCATTCGCATCCTGGCCGATCCGCCAGGGAAGGTGCGTGGCCAGGGGGCCAGCGTCATCGCGCCCGTGGTGCGCGACCTGCTCGCCTCGGCGCAGCGCGAGGCCCTGCTCATCTCACCCTATTTCGTCCCGGGCGAGGCCGGCACGGAGGAACTGATCGCGCTGCGGCGGCGGGGCGTGCGCGTCTCGGTCATCACCAACTCGCTGGCGGCGACGGATGTGGTCGCGGTCCATGGCGGTTACGTGCGCTACCGCGAGCGGCTCCTGGCCGAGGGCGTGGAGATCCACGAGCTCAAGGCCATCGGCGAGCCCAGGCCCGGCGTCTTCGGCTCGCGCGGGGCCAGCCTGCACACCAAGGCGGTGCTGGTGGATGACGGGCCGGTGCTGGTGGGCTCCTTCAACCTCGACCCGCGCTCGATCGCGCTGAACACCGAGATGGGCGTGCTGGTGAAGCACGCGGCGCTCGCGCGGATGGTGCGGCGGCAGCACCGCCGGCTGGCGGCGCCGACGCGGAGCTGGAAGCTCGCGCTGGTGAACGGCCGGCTGACCTGGGAGGGCTGCAACCGTTCCGAACCGGATTCGACCTTCCGGCGCCGCTGCCTGGCCTGGCTGGTGCGCTGGCTGCCGGTCGAATCCCAGCTCTGAGCCGCTTTCGCGACGTCAGGGGACCGTCAGACCTTCTCGATCTCTCCGCCGGCGTCGGCCCAGCCCTTGAAGCCGCCCAGATTGCGGACCTTGTCGTAGCCCATGTCCTTGAGCGTCTTCAGCACCAGCGCCGAACGTCCGCCCGAGGCGCAATAGGCCACCACGGTCTTGGCGGGGTCGAGCTTCGCGTCATGCGCCGGCGAGGCCGGATCGGCGCGGAACTCCACCAGGCCGCGCGGGATGGTCAGCGCGCCCGGCACCTTGCCCGAGGCCGCGACCTCGTTCGGCTCCCGGACATCGAGGAAGACGACATCCGGCCGGCCCAACAGGGCCTTGGCGTCGTCGGGGGTGATGCGGGGCACGGCGGCCTCCGCTTCGGCGAGCATCCGCTGAACGCTCAGGACCATGGGTCTTCCTCCTTGGGTTATTCCCAAGGGAGGCTAGAGCAATGCCCGGTGGGGTCTAGTCGAGCAGCTCCACCCTTCCGGTCAGGAGATCGTAGACCCCGCCCTCGACGCGCAGCTCGCCGCGCTCGACCATTCCCGCCAGGATGGGCGGCGAGTTGCGCAGCAGTTCCACGTTGTAGCGGACATTGGCGACCATCGCCCGGTGGATCAGATCCTCGCCCGGCTCGGACAGGACCGGCCGGATGCCCGGCGCCATGCTCTGCACCAGCTCGTCGATATGGCCGGGATAGATCTCGCCCGTCTGCAGCGAGCGCACGGTGGCATCCACCGCGCCGCAGTTCGTATGGCCCAGCACCATGATGACCTTGGCGCCCAGCATGGCCACGCCGAACTCCAGCGAGCCCAGCCCCTTCTGCGTCACGAAATTGCCGGCGACGCGCACGATGAAGATGTCACCCGGACCCCTGTCGAAGACCATCTCGGCCAGGACCCGGGAGTCGGAGCAGCCGACGACGGCGGCGAAGGGCGCCTGCCCCAGGGCGCGGCTGGGGCGGCCGGCCGAGTAGTCGCGCTCCATGGGCTCGTTCGCGACATAGCGGGCATTGCCCTCCATGAGCAGGCGCAGCGCCTCGTCCGGCGTGTTGGCGGCAGGGCGCGGGGCTACGGCCTCGGCCACGCCGCGTCCGACGTCAGGGGGCGAGGCCACCGCGTGGCGCCATCGTCCCGCCTTCGCGCAGATCGCACACATCCAATAACTCCTCGGAATCGTCAGTTTGTTCCGAACGCATTCCAACCTGGGACGTGTGACAGCGCGTTGGGGTGTCGGCGTCAATCCTCCGCCCCAGCCTCTAAGGATAACCCTATTTCGGAAGGGCCGGCGGCTGGCCTTCGTGATTGGCCAAATTCGAATCCACATGGCCCCAGCGCGGCGCCGAGGCGGTCCAGATAAAGCCCGTGGGCCCGCCCAGCTCCGGATCGTCCAGCGCGCCGACGCGCAGGACCATCACCTCCGGCCGGCTCAGCGCCTCGCTGAACAGGGGCGTGCCGCAGGTCGGGCAGAAGCTGCGGCGCATGGGCGTGCCGCTGTCCGCGGCGCTCTCATAGGACGCGACCTCGCCCGAGCAGGAAAAGCCCGCGCGGCGGATGGTCATGTTCACCGTGGCATTGCCCGCGGCGAGGTACTGGCAGTCGCGGCACCAGCAGGCGCGCTGGGCGATGGGCGGCCCGTCGAAACGGAAGCGCACGGCGCCGCAGAGGCAGCCTCCGGTGACGGCTTCGCCCACGCCTCAATCCTCCATCTGCCGCCGCGCCAGGATCTCGCGCTTGCCCACATGGTTGGCGGGGCTGACGACCCCCTCCTTCTCCATCTGCTCCATGAGCTTGGCGGCGCGGTTGTAGCCGATGTTCAGGTGCCGCTGGATGAAGCTCGTGCTGGCCTTGCCCTCGCGCGTCACCACGTCCACCGCCTGGTCGAAGAGCGACTTGTCGGCGTCCGAGGCCGCGGCGATGCCGGAGAGGCCCGACTCGCCGTCCTCGTCCACCTCGGTGACCTCTTCCACATAGTCCGGCTCGCCCTGCTCGCGCAGCCAGTTGGTGATCTCCTCGACTTCGCTGTCCTTCACGAAGGGGCCGTGCACGCGGGTCATGCGGCCGCCGCCGGGGAGGAAGAGCATGTCGCCCTGGCCGAGCAGCTGCTCGGCGCCCTGCTCGCCCAGGATGGTGCGGCTATCGATCTTGGACGTGACCTGGAAGGAGATGCGCGTCGGGAAGTTGGCCTTGATGGTGCCGGTGATGACGTCCACCGAGGGCCGCTGCGTCGCCATGATGACGTGGATGCCGGCGGCGCGCGCCATCTGCGCGAGGCGCTGCACCGCGGCCTCGATCTCCTTGCCGGCGACGATCATCAGGTCGGCCATCTCGTCGATGACGACGACGATCATGGGCAGCTTCTGCAGCGAGAGGGACTGGTCCTCGAAGACGGGCCTGTTGGTCTCGGGGTCGAAGCCGGTCTGCACGCGGCGCGTCAGCATCTCGCCGCGGGCCAGGGCCGCCGAGACCTTCTCGTTATAGCCGGCGATGTTGCGCACGCCGATCTGGCTCATGGAGCGATAGCGGCGCTCCATCTCACGCACGGTCCATTTCAGCGCGCCGATGGCCTTGGGCGGCTCGGTGACGACGGGCGCCAGCAGATGCGGGATGCGGTCATAGACCGACAGCTCCAGCATCTTCGGGTCGATCATGATGAAGCGGCATTCCGACGGGCTATGCTTGTAGAGCAGCGAGAGGATCATCGTGTTGATCCCCACCGACTTGCCCGAGCCCGTGGTGCCCGCGATCAGCAGGTGCGGCATGCGCGCGAGGTCGGCGATGATGGGCAGGCCGCCGATATCCTTGCCCAGGATGAGCGGCAGGGCGCTGGCGTTCCGCTGGTACTCGTCGGAGGCCAGCATCTCGCGGAGGTAGACCGTCTCGCGCTTCACGTTGGGCATCTCGATGCCCATGACGCTGCGGCCCGGCACGGTCGCGATGCGGACGGCGACCACGCTCATGCTGCGCGCGATGTCGTCGGCCAGGCCGATGACGCGGGAGGACTTGGTGCCCGGCGCCGGCTCCAGCTCATAGAGGGTGACCACGGGGCCGGGGCGGATCTCCGTGATCGCGCCGTTCACGCCGTAGTCGTTCAGCACCTGCTCCAGCATGCGGGCATTGGCCTGCAGCGCCTCGGCGCTCGGGCCGCCGGGCGGACGGGGCGGGGTGGGGGACAGCAGGTTGAGCGAGGGGGTGCGCCAGCCCTCGACGGGCAGGTCCAGCGAGGCCTGCTCGGGCATGGGAGCCTTGGCCTTGGTGGACGTGGCCACGCGCGGCTGGCTGCGGGGGGCGGGGCGCTGCTCCGGCTCGCGCCTGAGCGGCGGGCGGGCGGGCTCGGCGGCGACGCGATCGGCCTCCTGCAGCACGTCCATGAGGTCGGCGGCGGGCTCGATCCGGCGGCGGGCCATGAGGTTCTTCGTGCCGCGGCCCATCCAGAGGAGGGGGCGCAGCAGATGATGGCGCTTGCGCACGCCGAACTCGGCGGCGCTGCCCACGCCGCGCGAGGCGGCGACGGCCGAGGCCCGGGCGGCGCGGCGCCACTCGCCGGGCGAGAAGCCGAAGGCGATATAGACCAGCACCGCCGTCAGGCCGCCGATGACAAGCTGGGTGGTGAAGCGGCCGAGCGGGCCGAAGGC
>JAQGHZ010000332.1 GCA_028291485.1 Rubritepida sp.
CTACAACCTCCCGGACATCGCGCGCTTCCCGGGCGCCTACGCACAGGGCCGCTACGGCTTCGCCCTCGGCTCGAGGAGCGGGGGCGACATGTGGCTGCAGAACGAGGCCGGCGTCATCATGCGCCTCGTGGCGCGGCGTGAGGGCCTGATGCTGAGCCTGGGCGGTGACGCCGTGTTGGTTTCCATGCAATGACGGCCCATGAGAGCCAGGCTGCGGCATCCCTGTGCGCGCGCCTGGGCGGCGAGATCGCGGTCGCGGAAGCGGGTGCAGTAACTCAACCGCAGGCCCGTCCGCTTATGCCGGGCGGCTCCGATCGACATCGAGCCGGCACCGCGCAACGGCAGCAGGCAGACGCCGAAGGAGGACGCCATGGCGGCCGAACCCACGGCCTCAGTTCGTAGCGCGCGGCCCACGCTTGGCCGGGAACGGACCGGGAGGCCGGTCTTTCGGCGCCGTTTGACAGCGACGCTTGCGCTGCTCGCTGCGGTGGTCAGCGCAGCGGCGTGCCAGAGCATGCAGGTACCAATGAACCAGCCTCTGGCGATGAACGCGCAGGGGCAGCCGGACTTCGCGCGGAACTACGGTTTCAACCGCCTCCAGGCGGGCTTCCAGGCCGGGCACTGGTCCCGGCCCGACAGCGACCTGCTCGTCTTCCTCGCTTTCTCCGGCGGGGGGAAGCGCTCGGCCGCCTTCGCCCACGGTGCGCTGCGCGGCCTGCGCGCGATCCCGGTGAGACCGCCCGGCGGCGCGGAGCGGACGCTGCTCGACGACGTGGACTACATCTCGGGTGTCTCCGGCGGCAGCTTCCCGGCCATGCACTACGGCCTTTACCGCGAGGCCAGCTTCGAGACCTTCCCGCGCGAGTTCCTCAAGGTTGACGTCCAATCCTACATCTACGGCAATTACCTCCTGCCGTGGAACTGGGGGTGGATGGTCAACCCGGTCTACGGCACCAACGACCGGATGGCCGGGGTCTACGACCGTCTGATGTTCCACGGCGCCACCTACGCCGACCTCGCCCGCCACGGCCTACCGATCATCTCGGTCAACGCGACGGACGTCGCCAACGAAGCCTCCTTCGCTTTCATGGGCGCCACCTTCGGGACGCTCTGCTCGGACCTGCAGCCGTTCCCCGTGGCGCGGGCGGTCGCGGCCAGCAATGGCTTCCCGATCCTGTTCGGCCCGATCACGTTGCAGAGCTACGCCGCGCGCTGCGGTGGGCAGCGGCCGCCGACGGCGCCCCTGTCGCGATGGGCCGAGCCACACAGCGAATTGTCCCGACGCGCCCAGTTGGCCCGCCAGTCAAATCGCTACGCCGATCCGGACCAGACAAGCTGGGTCCATCTGATGGACGGGGGCATCTCCGACAACCTGGCCTTGCGCGGGCTGCTGAACTTTTTCATCGGCGCCGCCATGGAGGACACCGACCTCCTGCGGTTCGTAGAACGGCACACGCGGCGCATCCTGGTGATCAGTGTCGACGGCGAGGCGGCGCCGGACCCCGCACTCGGCCACCAGCGTACCGTCGGCGGCCTGGGCCGGATCTTCTCCGCCGTCTCCGGTACGCAGATCGACAGCTACAATTTTGAGACGCTCGTGCTGACGCGCGAGCGGGTGGGGGCCATAGTGGGGCGCTTCCGCGAGGTGCGCTGCGCCATGGGACCGACCATCGACGGCCATCCGTGCGGCGACGTCGAGGGCACTCTGGTGCACATCGCCCTCTCTGGCATCGACGATCCCGCGGAGCGGGCCCGGCTGGAGGCGGTCCCGACCGGCCTCACCATCCCCGACGCCGATGTGGACGCGCTGGTGGCGTATGGCGAGCGCATCGTGCGTGAAAACCCGGACATCCGCGCCGTGGCGGCGGCTGCCGGGCCAGGCGCGGGGGTGGTGCAGCGAACGGCACCGGCTCGAGGCCGCCGCACAGCGGCGAGGTAAATGTTTAGCATTACAGTTGCGTCTGACGATGTCTGAATCTATGGGCAACCATGATTCGGAGATCATGGATGACGGGCGCAGGCCATCCTGGGCCGCGGCCGCTGGGAGGCCGATGCGTTGAAATCCCCTGAATGGGGCAATCCACTAGGTATCCCTCCAAGATCGCGAGGAGGCGTCCAGGCCGGTTGGGTTCGGACCCGCAGCCTGAGTTCGCTGCCCACCGTCAGCGGCGACCCTGTGTAAAGGCATCAGCCGCCCTGATCGTTCGGATCGGGCTGTACAGGATCCGGGATCTCCCGCGTCTCGTCGTAGGCGAGCGGATGTCCAGCTGAATTTCAGGGCGGTTCCGTTTGCCGGACGCGCGCATTGCTCAGTTACATGAAGATGCACGGCGTGCCGGACGGGCCTATGCCCCCGAAGCTACGGGGCTGGAAAACGCAGTGGCAGGACCGCCGACCTCTCATGACATAGAATGCATTGCCGCTGCCTACATCTCCGTGGCTATAAAATCGGACTCGACGAATATGGGGGTATTCCCTTGATCAGACGCGCAGCTAAAAATATGCCGTTTTTCCGAGGAGGACCTTAGCTATGCCAATGGAAACAGAGCTTGCGTTGGCCAGCGGCAATGCGCAGGTCGAGGACTACGCGGCGACGCTCTCGCCTCTGTCCGACATGGGAATTGATTCCTTACTTACTGCACTTCAGGCCGTGCGTGCGGGGGATTTTTCCGTCAGACTCCCTGGTAACCAGTCCGGCATTCCAGGCAAAATCGCCGACATTTTCAATGACATAGTTTCTGCCAATGCCCGCATGGCACATGAATTGGAGCAGGTCGGCGAGATCATCGGCCGTGAAGGCCGCACAGGAAAGCGGATCCGCTTCGACCTGCTGAGTGGCGCCTGGGGCGAAATGGAATCCTCGGTCAACACCCTGATCGACGATCTGCTGTGGCCCACCACGGCGGTGACGGAGGCCATCACGGCGGTCGCCCAGGGCAACCTGCTGCAGACTGTCCGGCTTGATGTGAACGGACGCCCTTTGCAGGGCGAGTTTCTGCGGCTGGCGACCGTTGTGAATACGATGATCAAGCAGCTTGGGGTGTTCACCTCCGAGGTGACGCGCGTCGCGCGCGAGGTCGGCACGGAGGGCAAGCTTGGCGGTCAGGCCGAGGTCCAAGAGGTCACGGGCGTCTGGAAGGACCTGACGGAAAGCGTCAACCTGATGGCCTCGAAGTTGACCGCGCAGGTACGCAACATTGCAGACGTGACCATCGCAGTGGCGAACGGCGATCTTTCGAAGAAAATCACCGTGGACGTTCGCGGCGAAATTCTTCAGCTCAAGGAGGCCATCAATACGATGGTCGACCAGTTGCGGTCATTCGCGTCAGAGGTCACTCGAGTAGCACGCGAAGTCGGCACCGAGGGGCGGCTTGGCGGCCAGGCTGTGGTCCCAGGCGTGGCCGGGACATGGAAGGACCTGACGGACAACGTAAACCTTCTTGCCGGCAATCTGACGACGCAGGTGCGCAACATCGCCCAGGTCACCACGGCGGTCGCGCGCGGTGACCTCAGCCGCAAGATCACCGTCGATGTACGCGGAGAGATTCTTGAGTTGAAGGACACCATCAACACGATGGTTGATCAGCTCAACGGCTTCGCCTCAGAGGTTACGCGCGTCGCGCGAGAGGTCGGCACGGAGGGGCGGCTCGGTGGCCAGGCGCAAGTGCCCGGTGTCGCAGGCACGTGGAAGGACCTGACCGAGAGCGTCAACTCAATGGCGTCGAACCTGACCGGCCAGGTACGCAACATCGCGGAGGTCGCGACCGCCATCGCCAGAGGCGACCTTTCAAAGAAGATCACGGTGACGGTCAGCGGCGAGATCCTGCAGCTGAAAGAGACGGTCAACACCATGGTTGACCAGCTCAACGCCTTCGCCGGCGAGGTAACGCGCGTGGCACGCGAAGTCGGCACGGATGGGCGTCTTGGCGGCCAGGCGAACGTCCTGGGCGTCGCCGGCACCTGGAAGGACTTGACCGAGAGCGTCAATTCCATGGCGTCGAACCTGACTGGCCAGGTGCGCAACATCGCCGAGGTCGCCACCGCCATTGCTGGTGGCGATCTTTCGAAGAAGATCACCGTCAACG
>JAQGHZ010000361.1 GCA_028291485.1 Rubritepida sp.
GAAGTCGCGTCCCTGCTTCCGGACGCTGCTGGCCGACCGGGTGACCGGGATGGAGCCACCGTCGCACTACGCCGACCTGGATTTCTGATCGGCCATAAAGTGCCTATATGCCGCCCATCGACAGCACCAGGGCCCGTGACATTCCCGACGATCAGCGACTGACGCCGCCCGTGGAGGCGGCCCCGGCCGCGCCGCCCGTGCAGCGCGGGCTGCGCAACGGGCTGGTGCTGGGCGGGCTCGCGCTCGTGGGCATCGTGGCGCTGAATGCGCGCGACATGGCGGCGCTGGGGACCGTGCTGGCGGCCTTTCCCCTGGCGCTGGCGGCCTCGCTGGCCTCGCATCTGCCGCAGCTCATCTTCACCGGACTGGGCTGGCTGGCACTGCTGTCGCGGGCGGAAAGGCCCAGCTTCGGGCGCATCCTGCTGCTGCGCTGGTACCGCGAGGCCTGCGATTCCCTCGTGCCGGCCGGCGCGGTGGTGGGGCAGGCGGCGGTGACGCGCCTGATGATCCGCGACGGCATGCCGGCCGATCTCGCGGCCGGGACGGCAACGCTGGGCATCACGCTCGAGGCCGTCTCGCAGATGCTCTTCACCCTGATCGGCCTCGCGACCTTCATGGCGCTGGGCCACGCGACGGAGGCGACAGGCTTCTGGGTGGGTGCGGGGGTCGCCGCCTTCACGGCCTTCGCACTGGTGGCGTTGCAGCGGCCCTGGGCGCTGGGCCTGCTGCGGCGGGTGCTGGAGCGGCTGGCGCGGCGCTGGCCGCGGCTGCAGCCGGTCTGGCTGGACCGCTTTCAGCAGTCGATCCTGCGGCTGCACGGGAATCCCAGGGCGCTGGCGATCTCCACGCTATCGCATCTCGGCTCATGGATGATGGGCGCCGTGGAGATGTTTCTGCTCCTGAGCATCGCCGGCTTCCCGGTGAGTTTCGCCGAGGCGCTGGTCATCGAGAGCTTCGCTCAGGTGATCCGCAGCGCGGGGTTCCTCCTGCCGGGCGCGGCGCTGATCCAGGAGGGCGCGATCGTCGCGGCCGGCGCGCTGATCGGCGTGCCGCCGGGGATCGCGCTCAACGCCGCGCTGATCCGGCGGACGCGGGAGATCTTGGTCGGGCTGTCAGGCCTCGTCGCCTGGCGCCGCGACGAGGCGCGCGGGCGCTGAGAGGACGACTCACCGTCCGGCGGATCAAACTTTAATAGAGCGGCGTCTCGCCGTGCTGGCCGCTGCTGCGGACCGGGCCGCCATCGGTCATGGCCAGCGCCACCGCCTCCGCGACGCGGATCCCGTCCACGGCCGCCGAGAGAATCCCGCCCGCATAGCCCGCGCCCTCGCCGGCCGGGAACAGGCCCTTCACATTGACGCTCTGGCAATCCTCGCCGCGCTCGATGCGCAGCGGCGAGGAGGTGCGTGTCTCCACGCCGGTCATCACCGCGTCGGCCAGCGAGAATCCGGGCAGGTCGCGGTCGAAGGCGGGCAGGGCCTCGCGGATGGCGGCGACGGCGAAATCCGGCAGGCAGGTGGAGAGGTCGGCGGGCGTGACGCCGGGCCGGTAGGAGGGCACCACCTCGCCGAGATGCGTGGAGGGCCGGCCTTCCAGGAAGTCGCCTACGCGCTGGGCTGGCGCGGCATAGGTGCCGCCGCCGGCCTCGAAGGCGCGCTCCTCCCAATGGCGCTGGAAGGCGATGCCGGCCAGCGGTCCGCCGGGGTAATCCTCGGGCGTGATGCCGACGACGATGCCGGCATTCGCGTTGCGCTCGTTGCGTGAATACTGGCTCATCCCGTTGGTCACGAGGCGGCCGGGCTCCGACGCCGCGGCCACGACCGTCCCGCCCGGGCACATGCAGAAGGAATAGACCGAGCGCCCGATGGCTGCGTGATGCACCAGCCGGTAGTCCGCCGCGCCGAGCAGCGGATGCCCGGCATGCGGCCCGAAGCGCTGGGCATCGATGAGCGACTGCGGATGTTCGATGCGCACACCGATGGAGAAGGGCTTGGCCGTCATGGCGACCCCATTCGCGTGCAGTCTTTCGAAGGTGTCGCGCGCCGAATGCCCGATGGCGAGCACGACATGCCGCGACGCGATGCGCTCGCCCGTGTGCAGGATCACGCCGGACACGCGGCGCGCCCCGCTCTCGATCTCCAGCCCGTCCACGCGCTGCCCGAAGCGGTATTCGCCGCCGAGCCCCTCGATGGTCTCGCGCATGGCTTCGACCATCTGCACCAGCCGGAACGTGCCGATATGCGGCTTGCTGACGTAGAGGATCTCCTCCGGCGCGCCGGCCTTCACGAACTCCTCCAGCGCCTTGCGGCCGAAATGGAAGGGGTCGCGGATCTGCGAATGCAGCTTGCCGTCGGAGAAGGTGCCCGCGCCGCCCTCGCCGAACTGCACGTTGCTCTCCGGATGGAGGATGCCGCGGCGCCAGAGGTCCCAGGTGTCCTTCGTGCGCTCGCGCACCTGTTTCCCCCGGTCGAGGATGATCGGCCGGAAGCCCGATTGCGCCAGGATCAGCGCCGCGAAGAGCCCGCAGGGCCCGGTGCCGACGACGATCGGCCGTTCCTCCAGCTCCTTCGGCGCCTGGGCGACGAATCGGTAGCGCATGTCCGGCGCGGCGCGGACCATCGAGCCGCCGCGTGCCAGCAGCGCGGCCTCGTCCGCCACCTCCACGTCGAGCGTGTAGGACAGCATGATGCGCCTGGGGTTCCGCGCGTCGTAGCCGCGGCGGACGATCGTGTAGCCCTGCGCGGGCGCGCCGAGCCGCTCGGCGAGTGCTTCCTGCAGCGCCTCGGGCGGGTGGTCCAGCGGCAGTCGGATTTCATGAAGTCGCAGCATCGCCGTTCACTCGGCCCGGGCCATGCTTCGCGTCAAGAGACGCCATGCATTTCACCCCCCTCCCAAGCCGTCGCGAGCTTTGCTAGGAGCGCTCCATGGCCGCCCGCAAAGACACATTCGACGAACGCCGCAACGACGCCGCCACGGCGCGCCAGAAGCTCCTCGAGAGGTTCAAGGCACGCCCGCCGGCCGACGATCCGGAGGTGATCGCCCGCCTCGAGGCCCAGAAGGCCCAGGGCGAGGCCCGCCGCGAGCGCGAGGCCGCCGCGGCCCAGCGCGCCGTGGAGAAGGCCGCCGCCCTCGCGGCCGCCCTCGCCGCCGAGGAGGCCGCGAAGAAGGCCGCCGCCCTCGTGGCCGCCGCGAACGCCGCGCAGGAGGCCCGCCGCCGCACCGCGGCGATGCTCGCGACCCAGAAGGCCGAGCGCGACGCGCGCATCGCCGAGAAGAAGAAGCGCCGCTGAATCTGGCGCTTTTGTCGCGGAAGCCGCCTTCGATCGCTTCCGGACGCCGGATGACCCCGATGAAGGCTTGGGGCGGGTCGCCCCGCCATCGGGACACCTCCGGCGCGGATTTGACTCCCCCCGACAACAAGGCGCAGGATTTTCCCATCCAAGGGGAGCCCTTTCCGCAGGGCTGAGATTCCGCGAGCGACGCGGTCACCCTTCGAACCTGATCCGGGTCATGCCGGCGAAGGGATGGGCAATTCGGCGTCACAGCCACCTCCCTTCGTTTGTTTCATTACGATGGGAGTCCGAGAATGCCCGATAGCCTGCCGCCGCAAGGCCCCAACGTCACCACCGGCCCGCTGCCCGCTTCGCGCAAGCTGCACGTCGCCGGCCAGCTCCACCCGCAGATCCGCGTCGCCATGCGCGAGATCGAGGTCTCCGGCGGCGAGCCGCCGCTGCGCGTGTACGACACCTCCGGGCCCTACACCGATACCCGAATCGTCACCGACATCGGCCGCGGCCTGGCGCCGCACCGCCATGAATGGATCATGGCGCGCGGCGATGTCGAGCACATCGCCGGCCGCGAGCAGAAGCCCGAGGATGACGGGCTCAAGATCGGCGAGGAGCGCCGCGTTCCGCTCTTCGATCGCCAGGGCCGCATGCCGCTGCGCGCCAAGGCGGGCAAGGCCGTCACGCAGCTCGCCTATGCCCGCGCCGGCATCGTCACGCCGGAGATGGAATACATCGCGATCCGCGAGAATATGGGCCGCGCCGCCGCGCTCGGCACGAAGCGCGACGGCGAGAGCTTCGGCGCCAGCCTTCCGGACCACGTCACGGCGGAATTCGTGCGCGACGAGGTGGCCCGCGGCCGCGCCATCATCCCCTCCAACATCAACCACCCCGAGAGCGAGCCGATGATCATCGGCCGCAATTTTCTGGTGAAGATCAACGCCAATATCGGCAATTCCGCCGTGTCGTCGTCGGTCGCGGAAGAGGTGGACAAGCTCGTCTGGGCCATCCGCTGGGGCGCGGACAATGTGATGGACCTCAGCACGGGCCGGAACATCCACACCACGCGCGAATGGATCCTGCGCAACTCACCGGTGCCGATCGGCACGGTGCCGATCTACCAGGCGCTGGAGAAAGTGAACGGCAAGGCCGAGGACCTCACCTGGGAGATCTTCCGGGACACGCTCATCGAGCAGGCCGAGCAGGGCGTCGACTACTTCACCATCCATGCCGGCGTGCGCCTCGCCTACGTGCCGATGACGGCCGAGCGCGTCACGGGCATCGTCTCGCGCGGCGGCTCGATCATGGCGAAGTGGTGCCTTGCCCATCACAAGGAGAGCTTCCTCTACGAGCGCTTCGGCGAGATCTGCGAGATCATGCGGGCCTATGACGTGTCGTTCTCGCTCGGCGACGGGCTGCGTCCCGGCAGCATCGCCGACGCCAATGATCGCGCGCAGTTCGCGGAGCTCGAGACGCTGGGCGAACTGACCAAGGTCGCCTGGGAGCAGGACGTCCAGGTCATGATC
>JAQGHZ010000375.1 GCA_028291485.1 Rubritepida sp.
CCGCCAGCGCGCTCATGTGGACGGCGCCGCCGCGGTAGAAGCCCGCGCGGTACATCACCGTCCAGTGGTCCTCGATGAGCCCGGGATCCTTGCCGATCAGGTAGTCCGCCAGCTCGTCCACCGCTGCGGCGACGGTGTGCGCGCGGCCTTCCACGACGGGCTCGCCCCAGCCGGTGATGCCCTCGTCGGTCTCGACCTTCACGAAGCACCAGCGCGGCGGCACGAGGAAGGTGGTGAGCCTGGTGATCTTCACGTTTCGAGCCTCGCCAGCCGCACCGCCGTCTGGCCGGGCTGCGCGAGCAGCATGGGCATGACCAGCAGGCAATCCGCATGCGGGGTGCGGACCTCGGCCTCGCCGTCGATCGCGATCAGCGTGCCGGCCTCCGGGATCATGACGCCACCGCGCCAGGGCTGCACGAAGGCGAAGTCCTGGCTGCGGACCGTCACACGTTGCGTCACCCGCGCCAAGCGCGGCGCCGGCAAGGCCGCGACCTCCGCCGGCACCACCCCCGTGAGCGCCAGCAGCCGACGCACGGCCTGCTCCATGCGCGCGACCGTCTCCGGCTCCCAATGCCAGCCGCCCTCCAGGATCAGGCTCCGGCGGCCGCGCCTGGCGGCATAGTCGATCAGCCGCTGGCCGGCCTCGTGCCCTTGGTCGGCGACGACCATCGGCGGCTCGCCGATCGATGCCGCGAGCGGGACGGATTCGTCGAAGGTGCCGGTCAGGAAGAGCGGGTCGGAGGGCCAGAGCATCGAATGCAGGTCCAGCACCACATCCGCGGCATCGAACACCGGCCGCAAGGCACGCGCGCGGCGCAGCTCGCTGGAGCGGCGCGGCCCTTCCAGCAGCGCCGGGTCCCACACGCGGTTCAGATCCTCCTCCAGGAAGCGCGAGGCGGTGGGATCCTCCGGCTCGAAGCGCGAGAAGGCGTCGAGATTGGCGAAGACCAGCGTGAGCCGCCCGCGCGAGGGCCGCAGCGCCTCGCGCAGCAGCCGGTCGAGCACGATGGCGCCGGCGATCTCGTTGCCATGCGTCAGCGCCACGAGTCCGACATGCGGGCCGGCCTCGCCGCTGTCGAAGCTCCAGACGCCCGGCAGCACGTTGCCCGCGCGCCAGCGGCCGATGTCGGGCGCGACCAGGCGCACCGTCGGCGAGGCCGCGCCGGCGTCGCGCAGCAGCGCGTCGAGCCCGGGAGGAAGCGAGAGCCTCATCTGGCCTGGTCCTGGATGAGGCGCCCCAGGAAGGTGCAGCAGGCCTCGATCTGCGACTCGGCGATCCATTCCTCGGGCTGGTGCGCCTGGGCGATGTGGCCGGGGCCGCAGACAATCGCGGGGATGCCGACGCGCTGGTAGAAGCCCGCCTCCGTGCCGTAGCTGACGAAGCCCAGCGAGTTGCTGCCCGAGGCGCGCTGCGTGAGCGCCAGCAGCGGGTGATCGGCGTCGAGGTCGAGCGCGGGTGCCACCGAGCGAGCCTTGACGGTCATCGTGCTGGCCGGATGCACGGCGCGCAGCTCGGGCAGGATGGCGGATTCCGCATGCGCCACGAAGCGCGCGAGGATGTCTTCCGCCGTGTCGCCGGGGACGTTGCGGACCTCGAAGGTGAACTCCGCGCGGTCGGGCACGATGTTGAGCACCGTGCCGGAGTGGAAGGTGCCGGCGTGCACGGTCGTATAGGCGGGCGTGAAGCCGGCGACGCGGTGGCCCTGCGTGGCGAAGCGCCGCGCCTCCTGTTTCAGCCAGGCCACGGCCTCGGCGGCCGCCATCAGCGCGTTCGCCGTCTCGTCCGCGCGCGAGGAATGGCCCGAGAGGCCGGTGAAGGCCACGTCCCAGCTCGCATAGCCCTTGTGGGCGACGATGGGCGCCATGCCGCTCGGCTCGCCGACGATGCAGAGCGCCGGCGGCGGGCCGTCATGGCCGAGCTCGTCCATCAGCCGGTCGGCGCCGCGGAAGGTCGTCTCCTCGTCATGCGTCAGGCAGAGGTGAAACGGGCGCGCGAGGTCCGCCGCCAGCATGTCGGGCAGCATCGCGAGGATGCAGGCGACGAAGCCCTTCATGTCGCAGCCGCCGCGACCGATCAGGTGGCCGTTCTCGCGCCGCAGCACGAAGGGGTCCGCGAGCCAGGCCTGGCCTTCCACCGGCACGCAGTCGACATGCGCGGAGAGCGCGATGCCGCCCACGACCCGCGGTCCGATGATGGCGTGCAGGTTGGCCTTCTCGCCCTCCATCGTCACGCGCGATTCGACGCCATGCGCGGCGAGCTCCCCGCGGACGAACTCGATCAGCGGTGCGTTGCTCCGGGCGCTCGTCGTGTCGAAGCCGACGAGACGTTCCAGCAGGGGGATGGCGCGTGCAGTTGACGACATGGGGCGAAGCTTATCCACTCGCCGCCTCACGTCCATCCTGGGGGTCATCACATTGAAACGAGCGCCGCGCATCGCGATCCTGGGCCTGCATCTGGAGGCCAATGCCTTCGCGCCGGTCACGCGGCTCGAAGATTTCGAGCGGCAATGCGTGGTGCGCGGGGAGGAGATGATGCGCCTGGCGCGCGCCGAGGCCTCGCCCATGCCGGCCGAGATCGGCGGCTTCACCCGGCGCATGGACGCGACCGGCGAATGGACGCCCTGCCCCGTGCTGGTCGCCGCCGCGCCGCCTGGCGGGCCGATCGACCAGGCGCTGTTCCTGTCCTTCCTCGACGAGATGCGCACGGGCCTCGCCGCCGCGCTGCCGCTGGACGGCGTCTATGTCGCGAGCCACGGCGCCAGCAGCGCGACGGGCGACGAGGACAGCGACGGGACCATGCTCGCGATGATCCGGCAGGTGGTGGGGAAGGCGGTGCCGATCGTCGTCACGCACGACCTGCACTGCAACGTCAGCGAGAAGCTCGTCGACAATTGCGATGCCTTCATCGCCTACCGCACCAACCCGCATGTGGACATGGCGGCACGCGCCGCCGAGGCGGCGGATGCGATGCGGGAGCTGCTCGGCGGGATGCAGACCGCGAAGGCCTTTCTGCGGCTTCCGCTGACGCCGCCCTCCGTCACGCTGCTCACCGCCGAGGGACCCTATGCCGACCTCGTCCGCGATGCCGAGGCGATCATGGCCGCAGAGCCCGCGATCCTGAACGCCAGCGTCACCGGCGGCTTCACCTTTGGCGACCTGCCCAAATGCGGCATCACCATCACCGTCACCGCGCGCCACAGCGACGAGGGTGCCGCGAAGCGTGCCTGCGCGAAGCTTGCCCGGCGCGGCTGGGCCGAGCGTACCCGGCACACGCGGCGGCTGCTCAGCCTGAACGAGGCGGCGGCGCTGGCGGTCTCGGCGGGAAAGGGCGAGGTGGCGCCGGTCATCTTCTCCGATGCCGGCGACAATCCCGGCGGCGGCGGCCGCGGCAGCACGGCCTATACGCTGCGCAAGCTGCACGAGGCGCGCGCGCAGGGCGTGGTGCTCGGCCTCTTCGTCGATCCGGCGCTGGCGGAAGAGGCGCGGACGCTCGGCGAGGGCGCGCATTTCCACGCCGTCTTCAACCGGGAGGAAAGCGAGTTCTCCCGGCGCTTCGAATCCGGTGCGCGGGTGCGGAAACTCACCGACGGCAAGGGGAAGGGGCGGCGCGGCACCATGGCCGGCCGGCTCTTCGACCTCGGCCCGACCGCGCTGCTGGAGCTCGACGATTCCGGCATGCGCGTCGTGGTGATCAGCCTGCGCCGGCAGTGCCACGAACCGCGCACGCTGGAGATGCACGGCATCGACATCGCCGCGGCGAAGACCGTGGTGGTGAAGTCGCGCGGGCATTTCCGCGCGGGCTTCGACGAGTTCTTCCCGAACGAGCGGATCTTCGAGGTGGACAGCCCCGGCCTCACCAGCCCGGTGCTGACCAACTTCGCCTGGAAGCGGCTGCCGCGGCCGACCTACCCGCTGGACCCGGATGCGGTGTGGACCGATCCCGGCTGGAACTGACGCACAGGGCGAGCGTCTTCGGGTCCAGGCTGAACCGCCAGACCGGCGTGGGGACCCCGAAGGCGCGGCCGAGCAGGGCGCTCCAGAGCCGGCGGTGAAGTCTCAGAATCGGAGCCCCGCGAAGAGGTGGATGACGAGCATCACCGCGCGCCGGCGAGGCCGTCGCCCCAACAGGCGAAGGTCGATTGCGGTTCGTCCTGGATCCGGCCGTACCGAAGCATCGTGACGTCATGGGTCTTCATGATCTGCGCCTGTCAGGGATTGTGGCCCCGACGGAGCAGGCGCCGTGCCAGGAGCGATCCTCAGCCGCGGGCCGCGGAAATCAGCCCCCTCATCCTGATGATCGCGGTCGGCAGCCCCTCGAAGACGGAGGTGGAGATGAGGAAGTGGCCGATGGAGACCTCTGATATCTCCGGGATCGCGGCGATGGGCCCGATGGTTTCGTAGCTCAGCCCATGGCCCGCATGACATTGAAGCCCCAGGGATTTCGCCAGCCGCGCCGCCTCGGCGTGCTTCGCGGCCAGTGCGGGCCGCGTCTCGGTGGAGGCTTCGGCATAGGTGCCGGTGTGGAGCTCGATGGCCTGGGCGCCCAGCTCGGCCGTTCTTGCAATTTGCAATGCATCCGGCTCCACAAAAAGCGAGACCTCGATGCCTAGGCCTGCAAGCCGGCGGATCGCCTCGGCCAGGAAAGGCCCGGCCCGGAGGGCATCGAGGCCGCCCTCGGTGGTCAGCTCCTCGCGCTTCTCCGGGACGATGCAGCAGGCGGGCGGGCGGAGCCGTTCGCAGAGGGCGACCATCTCCTCGGTGGCGGCCATCTCGAAATTGAGGCGGGTCCCCACCTCGGCCGCCACGCGCTCCAGGTCGCGGTCGCGGATGTGGCGGCGGTCCTCCCGCAGATGCATGGTCACGCCATCCGCGCCGGCCGCCATCGCGACGCGCGCGGCCTCGACCGGGCAGGGGAAGGATCCGCCGCGGGCGTTCCGCAGGGTCGCCACATGATCCACGTTCACGGAGAGGCGCATCAGGCCCTTTTCCTTCGGTTTTCAGCGAGTTGGGCGGCCAGCCGGATCGCTGCGATCAGGCTGTCGGGGCTGGCCACGCCCCTGCCGGCGATGTCCAGCGCGGTGCCGTGGTCCGGGCTGGTCCGGACGATCGAGAGGCCGAGGGTGACGTTCACGCCGCCCGCCATGTCCAGCGTCTTGATCGGGATGAGCGCCTGGTCGTGGTAGAGGCAGATGGCGTCGTCGTAGGTCGGCCGGGCATGGGCGGTGAACAGGGTGTCCGGCGGATAGGGACCGGTCGCGTCGATCCCTTGATCGCGCAGCATCTTCACCGCCGGCGCGACGATCGCCTGATCCTCGCTGCCCAGCGTCCCGGCTTCTCCGGCATGGGGGTTCAGCCCGGCGACGGCGAGGCGCGGCGCGGCGATCCCGAAATCGCGGACGAGCGCGGCATGGGTGATTTTCGCATGTTCCACAATGAGTTCCGGCGTCAGACGGGCGATGGCGCGGACCAGCGGCTCATGCACCGTCACCGGAACGACGCGCAGCTGCGGCGAGGCCAGCATCATGACGGGCGGCACGCCGGTCCCGGCCAGCTCACCCAGGAATTCGGTATGGCCCGGATGCGGGAAGCCGGCGGCCGTCAGCACGGATTTCTGGATGGGATTGGTCACCATCCCGCTGATCTCGCCCGATTTCGCCAGTGCCACCGCCTCCTCGATCGCGGCCAGCACGGCGCCGGCGGTGGCGGTGCTCGGGCGGCCGGGGATGGCCGGCACGGGCAAGGGCCGGTGCAGGACGGGAAGCGCCCGGGGGAACGCGATTGCCGCCTCCGCAGCCGAGGCGATCCGGGCGACGGGAACGCCGGAGATCCGGTCCGCATCGTCGATCAGGAAGAAGGCGGGCCCGCCGTCGCGCAGCGCCTGCCAGGCCTTCGCGGCGATCTCGGCGCCGATCCCGGCGGGCTCTCCCATGGTCAATGCCAGCATGGCACGAATCTAGCAGAGCACGCCCCGCCGCACGATAGGCGCCGCCTCTCTCCTGGGACGGAAGCGCCGATTGGCGCGGCGAAGGGGCTCGGACCAGTCTGGGCGGCGAGAGAAGGAACTATCGCATGGCCAACCGGTTTCCCGTGATCGCGATCTGCATCGGCGCCGTGGCCACCAGCTTCGGCGCGGCCCTTCTCGCCTCGGCCGCCCCCAACGAGGACCGCGCCTGCGCCGCCAGCGAGCTGGTCGCCGAACGCTTCTTCGCGATCGAGGCGCCGGATGCCGAGGGCGGCCGAAGCGCCTCCTACTACGTGGAGCTCGCCAACCCCGGGTCCCGCCCCCAGGTCTTCAATCTCGCCTTCGACCTGGCCGATGCGGCGGACCGCCGGACCGGCGATCGGGCCGTGAGCCTCACCGGCGAGCAGAGCATGCCGATGCTGCTCGGCCGGCAGAGGCTGGAGGCCGCTGCGGCGGCGCTCCCGCCGCAGGAGATCGCGCGGGCCGTGCGGATGACCTGCCGGGGCTGGTGAGGCCCAAGGCACTAAATCCGGGCGCTCTTTACCCTTCCTTCAGGATCACAGGCCGACACTGGGTCACGACCAAAATGGCCGAGGCTGAAGATGACGATACAGCTGCTGGGCTCGATCCCGGCCCTCATCAACGAGAACACGCCCCTCTGGGACTGGATGGGTCAACTCCGGCTGACGATCGACCCTGGCCTGATCC
>JAQGHZ010000418.1 GCA_028291485.1 Rubritepida sp.
GTGGACTGGTTCCTCCACGGGCTGCGCCGCTTCTTCCCCGACGCCTGGGCCGCCTTCGCCGAGCACATCCCGGAATCCGAGCGGCACGACCTGCTGGGCGCCTATCTGCGCCGGCTCACGGACCCCGACCCCTCGGTGCACCTGCTCGCGGCGCGCTCCTGGAGCCATTACGAGGGCAGCTGTTCCACCCTGCTGCCGAGCCCCGAGACCGTGGCGAGCTTCGCGCAGGACCGCACGGCCCTCGGTCTCGCGCGGATCGAGGCGCACTACTTCCAGCACAAGCTGTTCCTCCGCGAGGGCGGGCTGCTGGCGGGCATGCAGTCCATCGCGCAGATCCCGGCCGAGATCATCCAGGGCCGCTACGACATGGTCTGCCCGGCGGAGACGGCTTTCGAGCTGGCGCTGAACTGGCCGCGCGCGCGGCTGACGGTGGTGCCGGATGCGGGCCACTCGGCGCTGGAGCCGGGCATCCGGACGGCGCTGGTGAGCGCGGTGGAGCGGTTCCGGCGGCGGTAAAGCGCGATGACCGAAGGCCTGAAGCGCGTGTTCAAGTAAAAGACCGGACCACGATACGTGAGCGAAGGCGAACGCATCGGGGTCTGGCCGCCGTCGCGGTCCTCAGTCCGCCGTGATCCCCGCGGCGCGCACCACGTCGCGCCAGGTCGTCACCTCGCTCCGCGTCAGCCCCGCCAGCGCTTCCACCGTACCGCCCATCGGCTGCACGCCCTGGCGCTGCAGCGCCTCGAGGGTCTCGCGATCGGCCAGCGCCGCGTTCACCAGCGCGTTCAGCCGCGCGACGATGGCCTCCGGCGTGCCGGCCGGTGCATAGATCGCCCACCAGCCCTCCACGACGAAATCGGCGAGCCCCGCCTCCGCCATCACCGGGACCTCCGGCAGCACCGGGCTGCGTGCCCGTCCGGTCACCGCCAGCGGCCGGATCGTGCCGGCCTGGATATGGGGCAGGAAGCCGAGCGGATGGTAGAACATCGCATCCACCTGGCCGCCGATCAGATCCGTCACGGCCTGGGCGCCGTCGCGATAGGGCACATGGGTGGTCTCGACGCCGCCGCGCAGATTGAACAGCGCCTGAGAGAGATGCCCGGTGGTGCCGATGCCGGCGGAGGCGAAGGTCAGGTTGCGCCGCTTCGCCAGGGCCACCAGCTCGGTCACGCCCGCGATGCCGAGCGCAGGCCGCACGCCGAGCACGACCGGCGTCTGCACATAGGTGGAGATCGGCGCGAAATCACGCACCGGGTCATAGCCGATGTCGTGGACCAGGCTGGGATTCACCGCCTGGGTGCCGATCGTGCCGAGCAGGAGCGTCAGGCCATCCGGCGCGGAGCGGGCCACCGCGGCCGCGCCCACGCCGCCGCCGGCGCCGGAGCGGTTCTCCACCACCACCGGCTGGCCGAGCCGCTGCGAGAGGAAATTGCCCAGCAGCCGGCCGAGCGTGTCCGTCGTGGTCCCCGGCGCGAAGGGCACCACCAGCCGCAGCGGACGGTCCGGCCAGGGCGCCGGCTGCGCCGCGGCGGCCACGGGCAGCAGGGCCACGCCGCTCAGCCAGCGGCGACGGGACAGGACGTTCATGGGGAGTCCTCCGTGACGTAGCGGGCGACGTCGCCCTGATCGACCCCGCGGCGCAACGGCACGCAGGCGTCAGGCGGCTCCTGGGTGAAGATAGCGCCCGCATCGATCAGGCCGCCGAGAAAACGGTCGAGATGCCGCATGGCACCGTTCGGCCGGTCGTGCAGCACCAGCAGCACCGGCTCTTCCGCCGCGTCGATCATGGCGCGCGCGGTGTCGGGCCAGCCGTCGGGGTCGCGGAAATCGCCCGGCACCGCATTCCACAGCACGACCGTGTGCCGGTGCGCCACCAGATGGCGCAGCGCCGCCGCATTCAGCAGATGCGGCCCGAGCAGGCCGCCGCCGCCATTCGGCCGGAACAGCCGCTCCGGCCCGTGCAGCGCACCCATCAGGGCGTCGGTCTCCGCGATTTCCGCCACCGCCTCGGCCGCGCTGCGGCGCCCGAGCGGCGCGCCGTGGGTCAGGGTGTGGTTGCCGATGCGATGCCCCTCGGCCTTCGCCCGTTCGGCCAGCGCGAAGGCGGCGGGGGCGCGCAGTTGCTGGCCGACCACGAAGAAGGTCGCGGCCAGGCCGCGGCGGGCCAGCACCTCCAGGACGCCGGGCGTCGTCCCCGGCTCGGGCCCGTTGTCGAAGCTCAGGCAGATCGGCGGCATGACCATCCGGTCCATCACCGAATCGCAAGCTTCAGAACAGTCATGGCGCTTCCCATTGGCCGGAGCGGAACAGGAGCGCAGCCTAGCTGGCCGCGCAAGGTGCGTGCCGGGACCTCTTTACCGACCAAAGGTGCAGAAACGGTGAACAGGCCTGTTCACCCGAGCCTATTTCGGGCGGACGCGATCCATCACGGCGCGCAGGACCTCCGGCACACCCTGGCCGGTCGCGCCCGCGGCGAGCATCACCTTCTGCCCGCAGGCCTTCTCCAGCGCCTTCACGCGCGAGGTCTTGCCCTGCGGCGTCATCGCGTCGAGCTTGTTGAGGACGACGATCTCCGGCTTCTCGTCCAGCCCGCCGCCATATTCCGCGAGCTCGTTGCGGATCATGCGGTAGGCGCCCGCCGGGTCGCCCTGGCTGCCGTCGATCAGGTGCAGCAGCACGCGGCAGCGCTCCACATGGCCGAGGAAGCGCGTGCCGAGTCCCGCGCCCTCGCTGGCGCCCTCGATAAGGCCGGGGATGTCGGCCAGCACGAACTCCTCGGTGGCGTTCAGCCGCACGACGCCGAGCTGCGGATGCAGGGTGGTGAAGGGGTAGTCCGCGATCTTCGGCCGGGCCGCGGAGGAGGCGGCGAGGAGGGTGGATTTGCCGGCATTCGGCAGCCCGACCAGCCCGGCATCGGCGATGAGCTTCAGCCGCAGCCAGACCCACTTCTCCTCGCCCGGCCAGCCCTTGTCGGCGCGGCGCGGGGCGCGGTTGGTGGAGCTCTTGAAGTTGGCATTGCCGAAGCCGCCGTCGCCGCCCGTGGCGAGCAGGGCGCGCTTGCCGGGCACGTCGAGGTCCGCGATCAGCGTCTCGCGGTCCTCGCCGAGGATCTGCGTCCCGACGGGGACCTTCATCACCACGTCGTCCGCGCCGGCGCCTGTGCGGTCGCTGCCCGCGCCGTTGCCGCCCTTGCGGGCCTTGAAGTGCTGCGCGTAGCGGTAGTCGATGAGGGTGTTCAGCCCGTCGACCGCCTCGGCATAGACATGGCCGCCACGGCCGCCATTGCCGCCGTCCGGGCCGCCGAACTCGATGAAGCGCTCACGCCGGAAGGCGATGACGCCGTCGCCGCCGTCCCCCGACTTGATGAACACCTTGGCTTCGTCGAGGAATTTCATAATGGGCCTTCAAACGAAAACGGGGACCACGAGGGCCCCCGCTGCCGCACTTCCGGAGAAGCGCAGACTTACTCGGCGGCCTGCTTCATGGGCTCGACGGAGACGTGGACGCGGTCCTCGGCCTTGCGCTCGAACTTCACGTGGCCTTCGACCAGCGAGAAGATCGTGTGGTCGCGGCCCAGGCCGACATTGCGGCCCGGCTTCATCTTCGTGCCGCGCTGCTTGACGAGGATGTTGCCGGCCAGCACGTGCTCGCCGCCGAACTTCTTCACGCCAAGCCGCTGGCCGGGCGAGTCACGCCCGTTGCGCGAGGAGCCGCCTGCCTTTTTATGTGCCATCTGAGTGCTCCTTACGCCGCGATGGTGGCGATGCGCAGAACGGTCTGCATCTGCTTGTGGCCACGCTTGCGGCGGCTGTTCTTGCGGCGGCGCTTCTTGAGGATCAGCACCTTGTCGCCGCGGTTCTGGTCGATCACCGTCGCGGTGACGGACGCGCCCGGCACGGTCGGCGCGCCGAGCTGCAGCCCAGCCTCGCCGCCCAGGGCCAGCACCTCGTGGAAGGTGACGGTCGAGCCGGGCTCGGCCTCGAGCTTCTCGACAATGAGCACCGCATTCGGCGTCACCCGGTACTGTTTTCCGCCGGTACGGATCACTGCGAAGGTCATCACACGCGTCCTTGGGGCCTCTCGCGAGAGCGAACTGCCCGTGAAACTTGAAAGATTTCGGCCGCTTGCCGGGAGAAGAAGCCCCCATGAACGACCTCAGGCGACACGCATGCGTCGCCCGGGAGGGGCCGTTTAGGGGGGAGGGCGGGTTTGAGTCAAGTCGCGTTGCACCCCCGTTGCACAAGGGGCGCCCTCGTCCTATACGGCGCGCCGGCCCCGGACAGGTGGCAGAGTGGTCTATCGCACCGGTCTCGAAAACCGGAGTAGGTGCAAGCCTACCGTGGGTTCGAATCCCACCCTGTCCGCCACTCTATCTCGAAATGTATTTGATTTCGCGGGATTTACCCTCGTCTCCCGCTAAAGACCCAATATGCGTCCCAACAGACGAAAGCTGCCCATCGGGTGGAAAATTTTCGGCCTGTTCATGACGCTCCCACCCTGCCGATAGGGCGCCGCCGCCTGCTGCTTGTAAATTACTCTTGGCATTGATGACCCACCCAAGGGCGCTTTTTGAAAATTGATTTGATCATGTGAGAGCCTGTTTGAGAATGTTTGTGGCGACGCGGCGCGTGGTGATTCAAGCTCGGGATGTGGACCCGAGAGAACCGTGGCCGGATGGCCGAGATTGCCCGCAAAACCAAGCGCTA
>JAQGHZ010000425.1 GCA_028291485.1 Rubritepida sp.
AGGAGGGCGATTTCCTCGGCCAGCAGCGGGCGGATCGCGTGGTAGCGGCGCAGCACGTGACCGGCGGCCTCGGCGATGGGCATGTCGTCGCCATGCTGGCAGTAGGCGGCGATCGCGGCGTCGAACACGATGGCCGTTTCCGCCATGTCGCCGAAATCGATCACGCCCGCGATCCTGTCGTGAGCGTCGGGGTCGACCAGGACGTTGGCGAGGTTGAAGTCGTTATGGACGACCTGCCGGCGCAGGTGCCCCTGGACCGGCGTCACGCTCGCCTCGAAGTCGTCGAGGATCGGCAACAGGGCGTCGCGCAGCTCGGCGGGCAGCACGCCGGCCACTTCGCGAAGGGCGAGCGCATGCGCCAGATCCCACACGATGGGCACGGAAGTCGCCTCGTGCGCGAAGCCGACCAGCGCCGCCTGCAGCCGGGCCAAAAATTCACCGGCGGCGGCGCGTTGCGGGGCGCTGCGCTGGGACATCCCGGCCGGCAGTCCGTCGATCCACGACAGCAGCCGCACCTGACAGGCCGTGCCCGAAACGTCGGTGACGCGGGCCTCCGCCGCTCCGTCCGGCAGGGCGACCACCCGCGGAACGGCCAGCTCCGGCGCGGTGCGCGCGATATGGCGCAGCGCCCCGAGCTGCATGTCCCGGAAGCCGGCATCCTCGGCGGGATTGGCGAATTTCAGCACGAATTGCCGGCCGTCTTCGGCGCGCAGCCGGAAATTCGCATCCCTCTCGCCGCGGAGCGGGCGGGGCTCCGCACGCAGTCCCCACGCCGACAAGGCCACATGCCGGGCGGTCTCGAGCGCAATGGCCGGAGGGCGGATGGTCATCACGTCGAAGATCGCTGAGGTCACGGTCATCTCTTCGGCCTCGCCACAATCGAGCATGCAGGATCACACGGTTCAAGGCGTGGGCAAGGACCATCCCGTTGTCCCGCGGCTCGATCCTCCCGGCCGCCCGCCGGCGCGTGACGCGGCAGCGCCGATCGGGCCCGATCCACCGTTAGGCGATGCCGTCGGGCCGGAAGATGTCCAGCGTCCGTTCCGGCGCGGTGGTGACGGCTGGCCCGGCATCCGGTCGCGGCAGCAGCGAGAAATCCGCGAGGCCCGCTTCCAGCCGGTCCGCCGCCGCGGCCACGCCCGCCGCGATGCCGTCGGCGGAATAGAAGCCGCCCCGCACGTGCAGGTGATGCCCGATGCCGCGCAGGAAGGCGTCGGTCAGCGCGGCGTCCGGCACGCGCGCCTCCCGCCAGAAGCTGTGCAGCCCGTCCTCGTGCGTCATGCCGGGCACCCGGTACAGCGCGTCGCCCAGCGCAATGACCGGCTTGCCGAACTGCAGTGCGCGGATGCCCGCGGTGCTGTTCACCGTCACGACTCCCGTTGCGCGGCTCAGGAGCGGATCGAGCGCGATCGCGTCCACCAGATGCACCCGATCCTCGACGCCGGCCCCACGGGCCATGCGGGCGAGGCGGGCCGTCCAGTGCTTCATGCCGGGATCGAGCGGGTGCACCTTCACGGCGAGATGCGCGTCCGGCGGCGCATGGCCGGAGAAGCTGCGCACCGTCTCGCGCAGCGCCGTGTCCATGTCCGGATAGGGTGAATAGGCGCGGATGGAGTAGTCGTTCTCCATCTGCATCGCGAAGAGGAAGAAGGGCGCGTCCTCCGGCAGGCCGGCGATCAGCGCCTTCGCCCGCCGCCGCGTCCGCCCGCGCAGGACCAGCCGCCAGGCCGTGCCCAGATAGGCCGGGACGACCGGGTGGAGCTGGAAGCCCTGGAAGTGCGGGAAGGGCCAGAACGCCAGGTTGGCGAGGTGGAACAGCACGTCCCACCGCGCCTGCGTCGGGAAGTGGTCGGCGAAGTAGCGCACCTCGTCGACCGCCGGCAGCCCCTCGGCCAAGGTGAGGATGGTGGCCGGGTCGCGCGGGAAGTGCGAGAGGGCGTTGTGCCCGTCGCGCTCAACGATGATCCAGTCGGGCCGGATATAGCCGAAATCGGTCGCCGCGACCGCGGCGCCGCGCGCCTTGGCCGCCGCGATGGCGATGCGGTGGTAGGGCCGCTGCTCGCCCAGCAGCACGAGGTCGGTGACGGCGCGCTCCTTGAGCATCCGCTCGACATGGGCCTGCCATTCGCCGAGGTGGCCCTGGAAGTCCTCGGCGGACACGCCTTCGGGGTGGAAGCCGCGCCATGCCCGCCCCGGCCAGAAGCGGCCCTTCCAGAGGAGCTGGTCGCCGAGGCACACGTTGATGCGATGCACCTCATGCCCCCGCGCCTTCAGCGTCGCGGCGAGGGCCGGGAAGAAGGGGCTGATCGGCCCCTGCAGGAAAAGGAAGCTGCGGCGAGTCATTCTCGCGCCCTTGGGCGAGTCGCGCCGCAGGCGCGCTGTTCGTATGACGCGCCGAAGGCGCGCTGCTCGCGAGATGCGGCCGCACCGCGGCCCTGGCTTCGCCGCGCGACGGAAGCACCCCGTCGCTCGGTCGGTTGGGCGGCGCCGGCTGCCTTGCGGCCGGATGCTCCGTCGGTTCGTCCTTTCCGAGCAGCCTCGTTCCCGGCTCTCACGCGCGCCACCCGCCGGCCGGCGCGCGCCAGGCGGTCCTGAGATCGCCGCGACCGAGCAGCCGCACCCCCGCGCGCCGCCGCTCCGCAGCGGTGGGCCAGCCGCGATAGGGCAGGGCTTCGGGCGGGGCGGGGTCCGCTTCGCCGGCCGCGATGCGCTCCAGCACCGCGTCGAGCAGCGGCAGCGCCGCCAGGTGCAGCGCCCGCGCCGCCGACAGCGCCGAGCTTCCGGCGGGCAGCGCGACCGTGCTCTGCGCCCAGATCCCGCCCGCATCGATCCGCGGCGCCAGTGCATGGACGGAGATTCCCGTCGCCCCCTCCGCCAGCCCATGGAAGGACGGGATCGGTCCGCGATGGCGCGGCAGCAGCGAGGGGTGCACGTTGATCCCGCCCCGCGCCGGCGCGGCCAGCACCGCCGGGTCGAGGATGCGGTCCAGGTGGAAGCTCACCAGCAGGTCGGTTCGCGTCTCGCGCAGCGCCGCCTGCATCTCGGCCTCGCCGGCCAGCCGCAGCGTCCGGATGCCGCGCTGCGCGCAGAGGGTGGAGAGCCGTGGCGGCCGGCGCAGCGCCGAGCCGATCGGCGGCAGCAGGTGGTTCACCGCGAGATAAGGGAGGATTCCGCCCCCGGCCCCCCGCAACGCCCTCCAGGTGGCGCGGTGCGCGGCCAGCGGCGGCGAGTGGCCCACCAGGACGAGCCTCTCCCCCTGCCGTTCCGCGAACCGCAGCACGGCCTCGGCGCTTCCCGCGCTCTCCATCGTGAACAGAGCAATCCGCAAACGCCTATGCCGCCTCGCGCGCCACCCGGGAGAGGGCATGCACCGTCTCGTCGATCTCCGCATCACTGTGCTCGGCGGAGAGGAAGAAGCGCAAGCGGGCCTGCCCCTCGGGCACCACGGGGAAGACGATGGGCTGCACGTTGATGCGCAGCTCCAGCAGGCGCTCGGCCGTGCGGGCGGTCGCCACGCTCCCGCCGAGGATGACCGGGACGATGGCCTGGCCGACCGAGCCGCCCGTGTCGAAGCCCGCCGCCCGCGCCTGGTCGCGGAAGCGCCGCGCGACCGCGTGCAGCCGCGTCACGCGCCAGGGTTCGGCCTGCATCAGGCCTAGCGCGCATTCGGCGGCGGCCGCCAGCGGCGGCGCCATGCCCACGGAATAGACGAAGCCCGGCGCGGTGTGCCGCAGCAGGTCCACCAGCGCGTGGCTGCCCGCGATGTAGCCGCCGCAGGAGGAGAGCGTCTTGGAAAGCGTCCCCATCCAGATGTCGACGAGGCCCGGATCCACCCCCTGCGCCTCGAAGATGCCGCGCCCCGTCGGGCCCAGCACGCCCAGCGAATGCGCCTCGTCCACCATGAGCCAGGCCTCGTGCTTCCGCGCGACCTCGCTGAAGCGGGCGAGCTCGGGCACGGTGCCGTCCATCGAGTAATGCCCCTCGATCAGCACCAGGGCGCGGCCATGGCGATGGCGCTCCGCGGCGAGCAGGGCCGCCGCCGCCTCCCAGTCGTTGTTCGGAAAGGCGAGGCGCCGCGCGTGGGAGAGGCGAACGCCCTCGGTCGCGCTGTTGTGCACCAGAGCGTCGTGCACCACGAGGTCCTCGGGCCCCAGCAGATGGCCGATGACGGAGACGTTGGTCGCATGGCCCGAGACCATGACGATCGCCTCCTCGGTCGCGTAGTTGGCGGCGAGTGCGGCCTCGAGCGAGCCATGCACCGGCCGCTCGCCCGAGAC
>JAQGHZ010000336.1 GCA_028291485.1 Rubritepida sp.
GGAGAGCGCCTGCCGCCGGCGCCGGCGCCGGTGATGGGCCAGGACACCGACACGGTGCTGGCCGAGGTGCTCGGGATGTCCTCGGCGCAGATCGGCAAGCTCCACGACGCCGGCACGATCGCCGGCCCGGCCTGAGGCCCAGAATCAGCGTTATTTGTTCAGGAAGTTTCGAGATGCCCGACACGATCCCCGCCCGGGGCCCCGCCCGCAGCCTGATGGACCAGTGCGGGGCCCTCCTCGCCGCCGCCGAGCGGCTGCACGAGGCCACGCGCCACGCCCTGTCCGGCCTGCTCGCGCCCGAGGGCAAGCCGAGCGCGAAGCTGATCGAGAAGCACCAGTTCTCCGCCCATGGCCTGTCCTGGCAGGCCACCTATGTCGAGGCGCTGCGGCAGGCGCTCGCCTGGGCCGGCCGGCTGCAGGCCGACGGCATGCTGGGCGCGTCGGAAGCCGCCATGCTGCGGCTGGGCTTCGCGGAATACGGCCAGCAGCTGCTGGGCGGCATCCCCATGAGCCAGTCGGAGATGATCCGCCCCGGCGACATGGGCGTCCCGGCCGAGGCCCTCGCGGCATTCGCCGCCGAGCCGGCCCTTGCCGCCCTGGCCGACCGCGCCGGGCTGGAGGAGGCGCGCCTGGCCCTGGTGGCCGAGCTCTCCGAAGGCCGCTTCGGCGCCCTCGGCCTCGATGACGAAATGCTGCAGGCGACGCGCGAGCAGTTCCTGCGCTTCGGCGCCGCCGAGATCACGCCCTTCGCAACGCAATGGCACGCGAAGAACGAGCTGATCCCGATCGAGCTGGTGGGCAAGCTGGCCGAGATGGGCGTCTTCGGCCTGACCGTGCCGGAGGAATTCGGCGGGCTGGGCCTCGGCAAGGTGGCGATGTGCCTGGTGTCGGAGGCGCTGAGCGGCGCCTATCTCGGCGTCGGCTCGCTGGGCACGCGCTCGGAGATCGCCGCCGAGCTGATCCGCCTGGGCGGCACGGAGGAGCAGAAGGCCCGCTGGCTCGGCGTCATCGCCAGCGGTGAAGTCCTGCCGACGGCGGTCTTCACCGAACCCAATACCGGCTCCGACCTCGGGAGCCTGCGCACGCGGGCGGTGCGGGAGGGCGACGTCTACAAGATCTATGGCGCCAAGACCTGGATCACCCATGGCTCGCGCTCCGACCTGATGACGCTGCTGGTGCGCACCGGCTCGCCCGAGGACGGGTACAAGGGCCTGTCGATGCTGCTGGCCGAGAAGCCGCGCGGCACGCCGGACGACCTCTTCCCCGCCAAAGGCATGAGCGGCACGGAAATCCATGTGCTGGGCTATCGCGGCATGAAGGAATACGAGATCGGCTTCGATGGCTTCGAGGTGCCCGTCACGGCGCTGCTCGGCGGCGTGGAGGGCCAGGGCTTCAAGCAGCTCATGGAGACCTTCGAGAGCGCGCGCATCCAGACCGCGGCGCGGGCGCTGGGCGTGGCGCAGAACGCGCTGGAGCTGGGCCTGTCCTATGCCAAGGATCGCGGGCAGTTCGGCAAGCAGATCATCGCCTTTCCCCGCGTCCACGCGAAGCTCGCCTTCATGGCGACGGAGACCATGATGGCGCGGCAGCTGTCCTACTACGCCGCCCGTCAGAAGGACGCCGGCCGCCGCTGCGATATCGAGGCGGGGATGGCCAAGCTGCTGGCCGCACGCATCGCCTTCAGCAATGCCGACTGCGCTTTGCAGATCCATGGCGGCAACGGCTATGCGCTGGAGTATCCGATCAGCCGGGTGCTCTGCGACGCCCGCATCCTGTCGATCTTCGAAGGGGCTGCGGAGATCCAGGCGCAGGTCATCGCAAGGGGCCTGCTGGGCCGGATCAACTGACGGCAGGCAGGGGGGCCGCCATCAGGGCCCGGCCGATGGCCAGCATCTGCTGCTCGCCGCCGCTCAGCCGCCAAGCCGGACTGCCGGCGCGATCGGCGATCTCCGTGAAGATGCCGAGCACCATGTCGCGCTGGCGCCGCCGGGTCGGCCCGTCCAGATGGAACCCGCCGAGCACCGGATTCTCATCGACCGAGAGGCTCGGCACGATTTCGCGCCCTCCGGCACATAGACGATGCCGGCGCGCACCGGTTGTCGCGCATCCCGTTGCGCTTCCCCCATGGCCGTATCGCCATTCAGCGTCTGTGTGAGCGTTCTGCCGGTTTATCGTTCTGGCGCAGGACCGGGGCTCCGCCGTGTTGCGCCAACAAAAAATGCATCATGCATTTCGGTTTGATCACCGGTTCAGGCAGCTCGACAGCTCACGCCTGATCTCCTGAGCTACGGAGTGATGACGTCAGGCCGCACGGATACGGGCCGACAGGGCTTCGGCCGCCGCCTTCGTGCCGAGACGGCCGCCGACATCGCGCGTGGCCTCGCCGGCGGCGATGGCCTCGCCGATGGCGGCCTCGAGCGCCGCTCCCGCCGCGACGAAATCGCGATGCCCGCTGCGGCGTCCGTACCAGCCGAGCATGAGCGCCGTCGACAGGATCAGCGATGAGGGATTGGCGACATCCTGCCCCGCGATGTCCGGCGCCGACCCATGCGCCGCCTGCGCCATGGCATGCTCCGCCCCCGCGTTGAGCGAGCCGCCCAGGCCGAGGCTGCCCGACAACTCCGCGGTCAGGTCGGACAGGATGTCGCCGAACATATTGGTGGTGACGACGACGTCGAACCGACGGGGATCCCGCACCACATGCGCCATCATCGCATCGACGAGCACAGCGTCGAGGGAGATCTCCGGGTATCCCGCGGCCACCTCGCGGCAGGCATCCAGGAACAGGCCGTCGCAGACCTTCAGCACGTTGGCCTTGTGGACGACAGTCACGCGCCGGCTGCGCAGCATGGCCAGTTCGCAGGCCGCGCGCGCGATGCGCAGCGAGCAGTGCCGAGTAATGCGGCGCAGCGATATCGCGACATCCGGCGTCACCAGGATCTCGCCATTCCCCGCCTCCATATTACGATCGGCATAGAAGCCTTCGGTGTTCTCGCGCACCACCACGAGGTCGAACTCGCCGACCTTGGTCGGCAACCCCGCATAGGTGCGTGACGGCCGGATGTTCGCGAAGAGATCCATCCCCTTGCGGAAGAACTTCGAGGGATTGATCTCGCCGCGCCCTTCGTCCCGGAATTCCAGGCTGTCCGTCGGGCCGAGGATCACGCCGTCAGCCTGCCTGGCATCCTCCAGCAGGGAGGATCGGACCGTCGTGCCGTGCAGACGTTGGCTTTCATACCCCACCACGTCGTGCCGGAGATCGAGGGGCAGCGAGAACCGCTCCCGCACCGCATCGAGCGCGACCAGGGTCGCGGCCGTGATTTCGGGCCCGATGCCGTCACCGGGAAGGATCAGAATCTGCATGGCGTTCAATCCAACCTGGCCGCGTTGCTCTGGCTCAGGAGAGAGCCCCAACGCCTCGTGTCCTCGGCGATCAGCGTCCCCAGATGGGCGGACGTGGCCTCTTCCCCGGTGGGAATGCGCCCCATGAACTGCTCGTAGCGGCGGCGCACGTTCGGGTCGCCGAGCCCCGCCGACAGTGCCGCCTCCCAGGCGGCACGGACGGGGGACGGCGCCGCGATCGGCAGGGTGATAGCGTTCCAGATCTCGATGTCGATCCCGGGCAGGCCCGCCTCGGTGGCGGTCGGGACCTCGGGGATGGCGGGCAGCCGCCCGGATCCCGTGACCAGCAGCGCCCGGGCCATCCCGTTCCGGGTGTTCGGGATCGCGCTGAAGGCCTGCTCGATGATCACATCCACCTGCCCCGCCAGCAGGTCGTTCACGGCGGGGGCTCCCCCGCGATAGGGGATCAGGTCGGCACGGCCATGCGTCGCATCCAGGAACTGGAGCGCCGCCAGGTGCATCGTGGAGCCCGCCCCGGCGGTGGCGATCCGCAGATTGCCCAGGCGCGCCCGATCCGCCAGCTGCTCGAGGCTGGCGATCCCGGATCTCTCCGAGACGATGAGGACCATCGGGTTGGTGCAGACCAGCCCGACCGGCGCGAAGTCGCGCACGCTGTCGAAGCCGATGGTGCGATACAGGTGCTTGTTGACGGAAAACACGCCGACATGCGCGAACAGCGCCGTGTGCCCATCGCCGGCGGCCCGCGCCACCCGCTCGGCGCCGACATTGCCGCCGGCCCCCGTGACGTTCTCCACGACGACGGCCTGGCCGAGCCGCTGGCCCAGCGGCTCGGCCAGCAGGCGGGCCATGACGTCCGAGGTGCCGCCCGCGGCAAAGGGCACGACCATCGAGATCGACCGCGTCGCCACCCATGGCGCCTGCGCCCGGGCGACGGTCGGCAGGGCGCACAGCCCCGCCAGCAGGTGGCGCCGGGACAAGGTGCTTGCAGCGTCGCGGGTCATCGCGGCCGGTCTCCGGCGAGGGTCACGCGGTGCATGATCCGCCGGTGCCCGTGATAGTCGTTGACCGGGTTGTGCAGGGCGCATCGGTTGTCCCAGAGCGCGATGGAACCCGGCTCCCAGTGGAAGCGGCAGGTGAATTCAGGCCGGGTCTGATGCTCGAAGAGGTAGGCCAGCAGGCCGGCGCTCTCCTCCTCCGTCATGCCCACGAAGCGAAGCGTATGGCCGCCGTTGACGTAGAGTGCCTTGCGCCCGGTTTCGGGGTGCGTCCGGACGACCGGATGCTCGGCTTCGAGCACCTTGCGCTCTTCGCCGGGCTTGCGATCCTCCCGCGTGCGGGTCCTCTCCGCCTTGGCGGAGCTGTTGACGGCCTGCAGCGGCTCGAGCAGCCGTTTCATGCCATCGGACAGCGCGTCGTAGGCCGCATAGCCGCTCGCGAACAAGGTGTCGCCGCCATAGGGCGGGACTTCGCGGCCCACCAGGATGGTCGCCATCGGCGGACGTTCCAGATAGGCCGTGTCGGTGTGCCACAGCCCTCCGAAATTGACGCGCTCGTTCTCGAGCTTGGCGACGGCGATCACCTCCGGAGCTTCATCCAGGCCCTTGAGGAAGGGGTAGTGCACGACATCGCCGAAGCGGCGCGCGAAGGTGGCGAAATCCTTCGGGCCCAAGGGCTGGTCCCGGAAGAAGATCACCGAGTGCTGGAGCCAGAGCTCCCGGATCCGGGCGATGGTATCGTCCGTGGATTTCGAGAGAG
>JAQGHZ010000342.1 GCA_028291485.1 Rubritepida sp.
CGAAGCCGATGCCCGAACCCTTGCCGCGGGAGCCGATGATCTTCTCGAGACCCGAGAAGGCGCCGCCGCAGATGAAGAGGATGTTGGTCGTGTCCACCTGCAGGAATTCCTGCTGCGGGTGCTTCCGGCCGCCCTGCGGCGGCACGGAGGCCACGGTGCCCTCCATGATCTTCAGCAGCGCCTGCTGGACGCCCTCGCCCGACACGTCGCGCGTGATGGACGGGTTGTCCGACTTGCGGCTGATCTTGTCGACCTCGTCGATGTAGACGATGCCGCGCTGCGCCCGCTCGACGTTGTAGTCGGCCGACTGGAGCAGCTTGAGGATGATGTTCTCCACATCCTCGCCGACATAGCCGGCCTCGGTCAGCGTGGTCGCGTCGGCCATGGTGAAGGGCACGTCGAGGATGCGCGCCAGCGTCTGCGCGAGCAGCGTCTTGCCCGAGCCGGTGGGCCCGATGAGCATGATGTTGCTCTTCGCGATCTCGACGTCGTTGTTCTTCGCGCCCGCGGCCAACCGCTTGTAATGGTTGTGGACGGCGACCGAGAGGACCTTCTTCGCGTGGTCCTGCCCGATCACGTAGTCGTCGAGGACCTTGCAGATCTCCTTGGGCGTCGGCACGCCGTCGCGGGTCTTCACGAGGTGCGTCTTGTGCTCCTCGCGGATGATGTCCATGCACAGCTCGACGCACTCGTCGCAGATGAACACCGTCGGACCCGCGATGAGCTTGCGCACCTCGTGCTGCGACTTCCCACAGAAGGAGCAGTATAGGGTGTTCTTGCTGTCGCCAGACTTGCTCATGCCAACTCCTCGCGCCCTGTAAGGTGGAGCCGGTCGCCCATTCCTACAGGTGCGTTGCAAAACCATAGACCCCATGGGGGTCCTGGGGGAAGCATGGCCTCCTTACGGGTTGACCATGCCTCGGAAAACACTAAAGACTCGTCAATTCGTCAGGCTTTGGGAGCGTCGGGCGAAGCCGGGCGCTTGTCCACCACCTGATCGATGAGCCCCCAGTCGCGGGCCTCTTCGGCGGACATGTAGCTGTCGCGCTCCAGCTTGGCCTCGATCGCCGCGACGTCCTGGCCCGTGTGGTGCACGTAGATCTGGTTGAGCCGCTTGCGCAGCTCCAGGATCTCCTTGGCCTGGATCTCGATGTCCGTCGCCTGGCCCTGGGCGCCGCCGGAGGGCTGGTGGACCATGACGCGGGCGTTCGGCAGCGCGAAGCGCTTGCCCTTGGAACCGGCGGTCAGCAGCAGCGAACCCATCGAGGCCGCCATGCCGACGCAGACCGTGCTCACGGGGCTGCGGATGTACTGCATCGTATCGTAGATCGCGAGGCCGGCGCTCACCACGCCGCCTGGGCTGTTGATGTAGAACGAGATGTCCTTATTGGGGTTCTCGCTCTCCAGAAACAAGAGCTGGGCGCAGATCAGCGCGGAAACCTGGTCGTAAACCTGGCCCGTCAGGAAGATAATCCGCTCCTTCAGCAGGCGCGAATAGATGTCATAGGCACGCTCACCCCGGCTGGATTGCTCCACCACCATGGGCACGAGGTTGTTATTGTAGATTTCGACTGGATCGCGGTCCCGCACGTCTTGGTATCCCATCATCTGAGGTCCGCCCCAGGATGGGCACGGCCTGGTTAAGGCCCGGCGAATCCGCCCCAGCCCCTCTGTCAGAATGCAACATGTGGGCAGAGACGCGCCCAGGGAAAGGGGGGCCGACATGACCCCTGGGGACCCCTCCCATCTCAGGGCTGCTGGGCGGCCTCGGTCAGCTTCTCGGCGGAGACCGTCTCGTCCTCGACCTTGGCCAGTTCCAGCATGAAGTCCACGACCTTCTCCTCGAAGATCGGGCTGCGGAGGTTCTCGATGGCCTGCGGGTTCTTCTGGAAGAAGTCGTAGACCTGCTTCTCCTGGCCCGGGTAGCGCTGCACCTCGGCGCGCATCGCCTGGCCCAGCTCCTCACGGGAGACCTGGATGTTGTTGGTCTTGCCGATCTCGGAGAGCAGCAGGCCAAGGCGAATCCGGCGCTCGGCGATGGCGCGATACTCGGCCTTCAGCGTGGCCTCGTCCTTGCCGGCATCCTCGCCGTCCAGCTTGCCGGCCTTCATATCGGCCTCGACGCGCTGCCAGATCTTGGCGAACTCGTTGTCCACCATGCCCTCGGGCACGGTGAAGCTGGCGCGCTCGGCCAGGGCGTCGAGCAGCTTCCGCTTGATCGCCATGCGGCTGAGGCTGTCGTACTCGCGCTGCAGCGAATCGGTGATCGCCTCGCGGAGCTTCTCCATGCTCTCCAGGCCGAGCTTCTTGGCCAGCTCGTCGTCCAGCGCGGGCTTGGCGTAGATCTTCAGCGCCTTGGCCGTGACGGTGAACTCGGCATCCTTGCCGGCGAGCTCCGCCGAGCCGTATTCGGCCGGGAAGCTCACCTTCACCAGGCGCTCCTCGCCCGGGGCCATGCCCTCGAGCTGCTCGGTGAAGCCGGGGATGAAGCCGGGGCCGGCGACCTCGATCGGCATGTCGTTGGCGGCGCCGCCCTGGAACTCGACGCCGTCGATGCGGCCGACGAAGTCGCAGACCAGCACCTCGCCCTTGGCCGCGGCGCGGGCTTCGGTCTCTTCCATGCTGGCCTGGCGGCGGGTGATGTTCTCCAGCGCCTTGGTGATGTCTTCCTCGCCGGGGGCGGCCTTGAGGCGGGTCAGGCTGATGCCGGCAAAGTCGGGCATCGGGATCTCCGGCAGGATCTCGACATCCATGCGGAATTCGAGGTCGGCCCCGTCGGCGAAGTTCACCAGCTCGATCTTGGGCTGCAGCGCCGGGCGCAGGTTGTTGTCGGCGACGACCTTGTCGGAGGCCTGCTGGACCGAGGCCTCGAGGACCTCGCCCATCACGGACTGGCCGTAGCGCGCCTGGACGACCTTCTGGGGCACCTTGCCGGGACGGAAGCCGGGCAGCTTGATGTCCTTGGCGATCTCCGCGAGGCGCTTGTCCTTCTGGAGCGCGATGCTCGAGGCGGGGACCACCACGGTGTAGGCCCGCTTCAGACCCTCGTTCGCGACTTCAGTGACCTGCATTGCCCTTGAATCCATTCCAAATTCGCCGATCTTGCCGAGTGGTGCGGACGGAGGGACTTGAACCCCCACGGCTTGCGCCACTGGAACCTAAATCCAGCGTGTCTGCCAATTCCACCACGCCCGCTTGCCTGCGTTGCCGGGTAGGAAGCGGGGCGTGTAGCGGAAAGGGACGGCGGCGCCAATACTGCCCTTATGCCCGACTCCCATGATCCCGGCGGAAAGATCCGCCTCAAGCTCGGCTCCGACATCGTTTCGGCCGCCGCCTTCTCCCCCGACCGGCGCTGGCGCTGGTGGCTGGAGCGCCGCTGGAACGGCCAGCCGCTGGGCACGCCGGGATTCGGGGTGGTGATCGGGATGAACCCCTCCACCGCCGATGTCGACGTGGACGACCCGACGGTGGCGGGCTGCGTGTGGCGCGCCCGCTACCGCTGGGGGCTGCCGGCGCTCGTGATGCTGAACGCCTTCGGATATCGCGCGACGGACAAGAAGCGGCTGCTGGAGGTGGAGGACGCCGTCGGCGAGGAGAACGACGCGACGATCCTGCATTACGCGCGGTCCGCTGCCCTGGTGGTGGTCGCCTGGGGGCAGCCCCCTAAGCCGCTCATGGCGCGGGGCACCGCGATTGCCCGGATGTTGGCAGGAGTGGGCGTGCAGGCGATGTGCTTCGGGGTGAACGGCGACGGGAGCCCAAAGCACCCCCTCTATCAGCGACGGGATGCGGAGCTGGTGCCTTATCCTTTGCCGCCAACGGGCTAACCGATCAGCAGCTGCGCGCAGGCGTCCAGGATCGCCGCCTCGTCCAGCCCGTACTCGGCGTAGAGCGCAGGGATATCGCCCCCCTGCCCGAAGCGGTCCACGCCCAGCGCCGAGATCCGCTGGCCGCGCACGCCGCCCATCCAGTCCAGCGCCGCCGGATGCCCGTCCAGCACGGTCACGATCCCCGCCCCCGGCGCCAGCGGCGCCAGCAGCGTCTCGATGTGGGACGGCGCGGCTCCCGGCCCCGACCGCGCGTGCTTGCGCGACTCCAGCCAGCCCTGGTGCAGCCGGTCCGGCGAGGTGATGGCCAGCAGGCCGGCACCGGGCTCCTCTTCCTTCAGCGCCTCGAAGGCCGCCATGGCCTCCGGCGCGACCGGCCCCTGATAGGCGATGGCGATCCGCCCGCCCTGGGTCGGCGGCACCATCCAATAGCCGCCCGCGATGACCTGCGCCGGGTCCAGCTCCCGCTCCGGCTGCGCCAGCCCGCGCGTCGAAAGCCGCAGCCAGACGCTCGACCCGTTCGGCTCCTGCATATGGGCGAAGGCGTGGCGCATCAGGATCGCGAGCTCGTCGGCGAAGGCCGGCTCGAAGGCGGCGAGCCGGTCCTGCGCCATGCCGATCAGCGGGGTGTTCACCGACTGGTGCTGCCCGCCCTCCGGCGCCAGGGTCAGGCCCGAGGGCGTGGAGACCAGCAGGAAGCGGGCGTCCATGTAGCAACCGTAGATCAGCGCATCGAGGCCGCGATTCACGAAGGGATCGTAGACCGTGCCGATCGGCAGCAGCCGCGCGCCGTAGAGCTTGTCCGCGAGCCCCAGCCCCGCGAGCATCAGGAATAGGTTCTGCTCGGCGATGCCCAGTTCCACATGCTGCCCCTGCGGCGACATGCCCCAGCGCTGCGCCGAGGCCAGCTTGGCGTCGCGGAACACGTCGTTCTTGAGGTGCCGGTCGAAGATGCCGCGCCGGTTCACCCAGGGGCCGAGATTGGTGCTGACCGTCACGTCCGGGCTGGTGGTGACGATGCGTTCCGCCACGGGGCCGTACTCGCCCTCGCCGCGCCCGATGCCGGAGAGGATCTCGCCGAAGGCCATCTGCGTCGCGAGCTTGCGGCCCGCCGGCACCTTCGGCACTGGGAAGACGGCCGGAATGGGGATCTTGGGCGAGACCAGGCTGCGCCCCT
>JAQGHZ010000460.1 GCA_028291485.1 Rubritepida sp.
CGAGCCGCTG
Source organism: Rubritepida sp. (assembly GCA_028291485.1). GTDB lineage: Bacteria > Pseudomonadota > Alphaproteobacteria > Acetobacterales > Acetobacteraceae > Roseococcus. Next base: position 11 of record JAQGHZ010000460.1, read on the forward strand.
CCCGACCCGCTGGGCCGGCTCTTCTTCCCGATCGGCGAGCGCATCGGCTTCGAGCAGCCGCAGATTCCCGACCTGCCCGATCTGCCCCTCCCGTTCGCGCTGCTGCACCAGCTGCTCTGCGAGGGCGAGGGCTGGGGAGAGCAGGAGCGTTGGGGCATCTGGGCCACCTCCGGCCCCGCGCGGCTGCGCCTGCCCTTGCATGCCCCGCCGCGTGGCATGCTGGTGCTGACACTGGAGGCGACCGGCGTGCCGGAACGCGCCATGACGGTGCGGCTGCGCTCCCTGCGGCCGGGCGCGGAGCCCGACCCCTGGATGAGCGCCGAGCTCGGCGCCGGTGAAGCCAGGCACCTGCGGCTGTCGATCCCGCCCTGCGAGCCCGGCGACCTGCTGGTCGAGATCGACACCTCCGGCGCGGTGCGGCCGCCCGGCGAGGAACGGCCGCTCACCCTGCTGCTGACCGGGCTGATGATCTGCGCCGAGACCGAGACGGAGCTTCAGCTGCGCTACGTGGCGAGCCGGCTCGGGGTACGGCTGCTGGGCTAGCTAGTTCGCCGGCGGCGGCGCCACCGGCAGCGCGGCCGTGTACGGCTCGATCCGCAGGCTCTCGTTGCGCATCACCGCGGTGCGCCGCGTGGTCGCGTAGCGGGTGGAGCCGTCCGGCGCGCGTCCGACGATGTACTGCCAGGCGGTGAGCTGCCCGTTGGCGACCAGGGCGCGGGCGATGCGCTCGACCTCCGGCCCCGAGCCCAGGGCGGTCAGCTCCGCCTCGGTCAGGCCGATCGTGACCTCGTCGCGCGGGCCGATGACCTTGAAGAGTTTCACGGCAGGAGTCTGGGCGGCGGCGGTGCCGAGCCAGCCGGCCGCGAGGGCGGCCAAGGGGAGGGCCAAGGCCGCGGTGCGGCGGGTGATCTGGGACATGGGGCGTTTCCTTCGCCCATGGACGACAGGATGCCGAACCATGGATGGAGGAGGCTTCTCACAAGACGAGGGGCCGGGAAACGTGAAATTCGGTGGGCGCGACGGACGCGACAGACGGCGCGATCCTTTATCGCGACAGTCCCTTTTCGGCCAGCGCCCGCTCGTATTCCGCCCAGCGCCCGGCCTGTTCCCGCCCCAGCTGGTGCAGCGTCTCCCAGGTGTAGAGCCCGGTGTCGTGCAGGTCGTCGAAGAAGATCCGCACCGCGTAGTTCCCCACCGGCTCGATCTTCATGATGCCGACGTGGCGCCGGCCCGTGATGAGCTTCTTCTGCCCCGGCCCGTGGCCCTGCACCTCGGCCGAGGGGCTTTCCACGCGCAGGTATTCCGCCGGCAGCGCGAAGCGGCTGCCGTCGTCGAAGGCGACGTCGAGGGTCTTGTCCGCCGAGCGGTAGCGCAGCTCGGTGACCGTGACGGGGCTAAAGGCCGCGGGCATGATTCACGTCTCCGGCAAATCCGCCTCCGACGATCACGCCCGTCAATCCAGCTTGCGGGCCTGGTCCGGCAGCATGATGGGGATGCCGTCGCGCACCGGATAGGCGAGGCCGGCCGCCTCGCTCACCAGCTCGCCCTTCTCGCGGTCGTAGCGGAGCGGCTGCTTGGTCACCGGGCAGACGAGGATCTCCAGGAGCTGGGGGTCCACGGCGCCGGCGTTGCTGGGCGTATCGGTCATGGCGAAGTCCTAGCTCGGCCGCCCGCCCGGCGGAAGGTCCCCGCCCCCCAGGGATGTTCCATGCGCGGCCATTCGCAGCAGGGCGACGAGGCCGTCGGCGCGTTCGGCGGGGGTGGCGGCCTCGAGCAGCGCCTGCTTCTCGGCCACCGCGAAGGGGCAGACCATGGAGAGGGTGGTCACCAGGGTCGGGCAGCTCATCTGCTCGATGGCGGACCAGTTGGCGTCGATGCCCTTGGCCACGAAATAGGGCTTCAGGGCGGCCAGGATGGCCTCGCGCGGCAGATCGCCGGGCTCGGGCGGGTCGAGGTCGTCGAGATAGGGTTCGTAATCCGCCCGCGCGCGCCGGTAGCCGCGGCGCGGGGCCAGCTCCTCCGCGATCCGGAAGCGCAGCAGGCCCGAGAGCGTGATCAGCAGGCGGCCATCCTCCGTCTCGGCGAAGGAGGAGATGCGGCCGAGACAACCCACGTGGTAGAGGCCGCCGCCCCGGCTGGTCTCGGGCGCGGCCGGGTTGCCCTGGACCATGCCGAACATCCGCCCGTCGGCCAGGCTGTCCAGCACCAAAGCGAGGTAGCGGGGCTCGAAGATATTGAGAGGAAGCTTCCCGCCCGGCAGGAGCAGCGCGCCCGAGAGCGGAAACACCGCGATCTCGGCCGGCAGTTGCTCCGGTGCGGGATGGAAGGGGTTCATCGGCTAGAGCCTTTTTCCTTCGCAAGAGCTCACTTCAAAGCCTCCTGACATTTGCGGGCGGATTCACGCGACCGGGCCGAAGTCGTCCGGTCTCGATCCGGCCTTACCTGAACAACAGCGCCGACAGCCCGCGGCGGGCCGCACGGGCCGCGGGATCGTCGAAGCCCCAGGCCTCGAAGAACTTGAGGAGCTGCTTGCGCGCGGCCTCCTCGTTCCAGGCGCGGTCGCGCTTGATGGCCTCCAGCAGGGCCTGCGCGGCCTCGGCGCGCTTCTCGGCGGCGTTGAGCGCGACGGCGAGCTCGATGCGGGCCTCGTGGTCGTCGGGGTCCTGGGCCAGCCGCTCCTCGAAGATGCCGAACTTCGACTGGGCGATGCGCCCGGCCTCGGCCAGCTCGATCTGCGCGCGGACGGCGGAGATCTCGGGGGCCGCCTGCAGCTTGGCATCGAGGTTGTCGAGCATCTCCTTGGCCTGCTCTTCCTCGTCGAGCGCGACGAGGCAGCGGGCGAGGCCGGCGATCGCCTCGGCATTCTCGGGCTCCTGCTGGGCGAGGGCCGCGTAGATCTCCAGCGCGCCGGAGAAATCCTTGTTCTCGAAGAGCTCCTTGGCCTCGCCGAGCAGATCCTCGGAGGGCATCTGCCCGCCCGCGACCTTCAGCAGGTTCTCGATGAACTTCTTCACGTCGCTCTCGGGCAGGGCGCCCTGGAAGAGGTCGGCGATCTGGCCCTGCCAGAAGGCGGCGACGGTCGGCACCGACTGCAGCGGCAGGCCCATCTGGGTGAGCTGCTGGACGAGCTGGCGGTTCTTGTCGATGTCGATCTTCACGAGGCGCACGCGCCCGCCCGCGGCGCGGACCACCTTCTCCAGCGCCGGCGTCAGCGTCTTGCAGGGGCCGCACCAGGTCGCCCAGAAGTCCACCAGCACGGGAACCTGGCGCGAGGCCTCGATCACGTCCTGCATGAAGGTCTTCTGGTCGCCGTCCATCACGGGGTCGGGGCCGCCGGGGGTGTTGGGCTGGTTGGGGTCTAAGATCACGTCCATCGGGGTCGGTCCTGGCGAAAGCAGAGAGATGTTATGGAGGCGGGCATAAGACAACCCGTCGGGCTTGTCTCGTGCGTCAAGAGTCCAGCCTCAGCACCGCCACGTCATGGCCGAGGCCGTTGAGGAAGCGCAATAAATCGGCAGGGCGGATGCCGGTGGAGGCCGTATTCACCAGCGGATGAAACCAGGCGAGGTCCGGCGCCTCCGCCAGCGCGGCGTCGAGCACCACCCGGACCGCGCCCGGTGCGGCGTTCACCAGCCCGAAGGGCGTGACGCTGCCGGGGGCGACGCCAAGGGTGGCGACCAGCGCCTCGGCCGGGGCCATGGTCACCTTGCCCCAGCCGGCCGCGCGGGCCAGCGCGTTGACGGAGACCTTCCGCTCGGCCTCCAGCACGGCGAGCGCATAGGGGCCCTCGCCTTTCGCGGGAGCGAGGAAGAGGTTCTTCGAGTGGGCGCCCGGCATCCCGTCGCGCACGGATTCGGATTCCGCGACGGTGAAGACTGCCGGGTGCTCCACCGTGCGGACCTCGAAGCCGGCGGCGGCCAGCCGCGCCAGCAGCCCGGCCGGCGTCTCCCTCAAAGCCGTCTCCATCAAAGTGATGCCCGCTCGCATTCGCCCGCTCCAGTCACCGCCGAAGCGATGAAACGCCCGCCCGGCAAGGTGCTGCCTCCATCCACGTCCATGGTTCGCGTCTCAGTCCAGCCCGACGTTGCTGGCCCGCTCCACCTGACCCCGTCTCGGCGGCGAGGGCGAGAATGGCACGACGTTTCATGGAGTTTCCCGGGGCAGATTTGCCGCCTATCATGCCCTGGCCATCCTGGCCGGCAAAGCCGGCATCTTCCGGCGCCGCCATTTGGAGAGTCTTCTTGCC
>JAQGHZ010000472.1 GCA_028291485.1 Rubritepida sp.
GTGGCCGGTAACGTTGGCCGCCGTATAGGCGAAAGGGGCTTCCAGCGACCAGTGCACGCCGGCCTGCGCGCCCAGATGGACCACCCGGTCGATGCCGGGATTGGCGGCGATCAGCGCGAGCACGCTCTCGCTGTCGGAGAGATCGAGGCGATGGAATTCGAAGGCACCGGCAGGCGCGTCGCCGGTAAGTGCCTGGAGCCGGGCTTCCTTCCATTTTGGGTCGGAGTAGGGGTTGAGATTGTCGAGCCCGATCACGCGTTCTCCGCGCGCGAGCAGCGACTGACTGACGTGCGCGCCGATGAAGCCGGCGGCACCCGTCACCAGAATCTGGCCCATGCGTCAGGCTGCCTTCCCAGTGGAAGTCTTGGCCGCGAGCTTCATGAGCAGGGTCCGGTAGGCATGCAGCATCTCCGCGTGCGTGGTCAGTTTCCAGAAGGACCGCGCGGCCTTCGCCGACATGCTGGCCCGCCGCTCGCCGTTCTCGACGAGGGTGGTGAAATGGCGCTTCCAGTCGTCCATCGCATCGAACTCGTAGAGGAAGCCGTTCTCGTCGCTGGTCACCTGCTCCTTCACGCCGAACACCGCGGTCGAGAGGACGGGCAGGCCGAAGAGCAGCCCCTCCACCACGCTGCGCGGATAGGCCTCGCTGGTGGAGTTCATGAGCAGGAAGTCCGACGCGCGGTACCAGGGGCCGACCTCGCTGGTCGCGTGCACCAGCGTCAGGCGCTCGCGGATGTTGGGCGGCAGCTCGGCCAGCATCGCCTCGAACTGCGGCAGGTAGGAATTCTCCAGCGCGCCGAGGAAGACGATATGCGCCTTGTCGCGCACCGCGGCAGGCAGGTCGGAGAAGGCCTTCACGATGCCGTCCTGGCCCTTGCGCAGGTTCACCGTGCCGACGCAGAGCGCGATCACGCGGTCCTGCGGCAGGCCGAGGCTTGCGCGCATATCCTCGCGCCTCGCGTCGAGGCTGCTGCCGAAGCGGCTCGGGTCCACGCCATTCGGGATGACAGAGATGGTGCCGAAGAACCTGTGGTCGCTCCAGGCCTCGCGACTGGTCCTGGCCACGAAGACGACGTTCTTCGCCTGGCTGACGCCGAGCTCGGTCGCAAGCCGCGCCTCGTGGTCGAAGTCGCTGAAGCGGTGCTCGGCCTCGAAGGATTCGCGCACGATGACGATGGAGGGGATGCCGGCCTGTTCGGCGATATGCGCGAAGGCGCCGCTCTTGGCCGTGTTGCAGATCAGCGCGTCGATCTGGTGGATCTTCATCCATTCGCAGAAATGCTTGTGCAGCGGCGCGTAGCGGCGGTTCAGCGCCTTGCTGACGTGATTGACGGAGCGGTCGAATATCTCGAGCGGGACGCCGGCCTCGGTATAGGCGCTGGCGAGCGGGCCACCGCAGGGGCTGTAGGCGAAGGATTCCATGTAGCCGGCCGCCTGCAGCCCCTGCGCGAGCTCGAAGAGGCTGCGTGGCGCGCCCTCGCCGAGGACGAGGTTGTGCGACACGAAGCCCACCCGCAGCTTGCGCGAGGGCATGTGGCGGAAGGTGCGATCCTCGAGGAGGCCGCGATAGGCGGCCGCGATGGCGGGCCGGCCGAAATTTTCCAGCAGGTGGCGCTGCAGCTTCTCGACGAAGGGCTTGCGGCGCAGCGGATCCTCGATCTTGACCATGGCACGGTCGATCTGGTCGGTCGTGGAGACCACGGCGAAGCCCATCCCCGCGGCGTTCATGATCTCCGTGCAGGAGATCGAGCCCGCGACCAGCACCGGCAGCCCGTGCATCACGGTGGTGACCAGGCGGTTCGGGCTCTTGGTCTGCTCGTCGGCGGCATGGGTGACCACGGCGAGGTCGGCCTTGGCGAAGGCGGCCTGCATCGCCTCGTGCGACCATTCGACGACATGGGGCACGAGCTCGGCGTGATGGCGCCTGAAGAAGCCGGGTCGCGAGACGATGAGCGGCGTGTAGCCGTGCCGGTCGCGCAGGTGCTCGATCAGCCAGCGCGAGGATTCGAAGTTGCCGCGGTCAGGATTGCCGAACCACAGGACGGTCCGCGCCTTCAGCGGCACCAGCGGATGGCGCCTGGCGTTGTAGTCGATCGGTTCCGGCATGTGGACGACCGGCTTGTGCGGGTAGCGCTGCGCGATCTCGACCTTCATCTCGGAGGTCGGCACCGTCACGAGGTCCGCGCGCGCGATCAGCTCCTCGAAGCGCGTCTGCGAGTTCACCTCGCCGTCCGGCCGCTTGAAGTGGCGCGGGTTCTCGAAGTAGCGGTCGCACACATCGTAGACGACGAACTGCTCGTTGTTCGCCGTCAGCTTCTCCATCACCGGGTTGTCGGCCGATTGCGCGATGACGGCGATGTCCGCCTGGTCGGCCGGGCCGATGGCGACGTTGGACCAGCCGCTCTCCTGCAGGATCTCGACCGGGTACTGCGCGCGCAGGCGCGAGGAGGCGAAGGATGCCGGCGGCATCCAGAAGGGAACGAAGCTCACGCTCGGCGTCCGCGGCACGCGCGAGGCCTCGCGGATCGAGGCGATGAGCCGCGCATAGGCGCCCGCGGCGGTGGGCAGGTTGTGGTTGCGCTCGGCGAAGTCGCGGCCGGTGGCGGCGATGTTGTCGCGCAGCTTGCGGTCGCTGCGCAGCAGCTCGATCGCCTCGGCGAAATCCTCGACCTTGGCGTCGCGGATGAGGACGCTTTTGCGGTCGACCAGCAGCTCGCTGTGCAGGCCGGCGCCGAGGGTGGTGATCACCGGCACGCCGCAGGCCAGCGCCTCCATGATGACATTGGAGGAGCCCTCGCGGCCGGGGGCCACCGGATGCACCAGCGTGTGGATGCGGCTGTAGAATTCCTCGCGCATGCGGTCGTGCGGGATCTGCGTGCCGTCGCCGCGCTGCAGCCGGTGCAGGCGCGTGCCGGTCTCCTGCGCCGCGCCCTCGGCCACGGCGACGCCCTTCACCTTGATCTCGGCGGGGGAGGTGGCGCTGGCGGCGAAGCCCACGGTGAAGTCGGCCGGCAGCGACTTGCGGCGGCCCTCGGCGTTCCATTCGCGCAGGTCGAGCGCGTTGGGGATCAGCACGACGCGCGGATGCAGCGGCGCGAGCTGACGATACAGCGCGAGGTTGAGGGCGACCACCGCGTCGAACTTGGCGAGACCGTCGCGCATTCGGTCGGGATCGCTGCCGTAGAGCCGATCGAGCGGCCGGGGGCCGCCGACCCTGACGATGGAGTGGCGGGCCTTCACCGGGAAGCGCTCGGCGACGATGACGTCGAAATACACCGCGACGTCGGCAT